>RGNC01000288.1 GCA_010029175.1 Synechococcaceae bacterium WB8_1B_136
CGGCAGCCAGGAGCGCTTCATCTGGCCGGTGCACCTGAGCGGCTGGCAGCAGCAGGGCTGGACCCTGATGGCTGCCGCCAGCGGCGTTCAGATCACGCCGGCGCCAGCAGCGCCTGCAGCAGTGATCGAGGTGCCTCTGGCCGCAACGTCGCCAGAGGCGAGCACCGTCGAACCAACTCCAGGAGGCGCCGAGACCGGGCCAGTGGTCACCTGGGAGCTGGAGACCAGCGCCACAGGCGAGGTGCTGCTGCTTGAAGACCCGCTGCTGTGATTGGTGATCGCTCCCGTGCGCTCCCTCCTGTCATCCCAAGCGAGCAGCACGGCAGCCAGCCCGCAGCTGATTCGGCTGCTGCCGCCTTTGGGCTGCCCGGGCGAGAGCGTGTGGGCGCCTCCCGTGGAGGTAACACGCTGGGAGCAGCAGGGCTACCGCCGCGCTCCCATACCCGCAGCACCGCTGGAGCTGGCCTGGCTGCCGGCTGCAGCGGTGCCGCAGGACCCGGCCAACAGCACCGCGGTTCAGCTGCTGCTCCTCGCACGGCAACCGCTGCCAACAGCCCTGACGATTGATTGGGGCGACGGCACCGTTGAGACCTGGCCCTGGCCGGCTGGCGACGGCAGCCCGCGCCTGCGTCATGCCTATGGCTGCGCGCAGGACTGGCAAGTTTCGGCAGAACTGAGCGGCAGCGGCATCAGCGCCGAGCTGGCGGTGCATCTGCTGGGCTGCCCGATCTGGCCGCCACCGCAACCCCTACCGCCGGGGGCGATTCAACCGCTGATCCCCGGCAGTGGCCTGCTCGGTCAACCGTTTGATGGGCGCCGCCGCGAGCAGTGGCAGCTGCAGCCCTGGAGTGGCGGCGCCAGCAGCGGCGGCGTACCCGCCAGCGATGGATCCAGCACCCGCTTCCTGCGGGCCGATGGCCTCTGGGCCATCCCGCCGGGCAGTGACGGCGGCACCCGCTGGTGGAGCGGCGAGGGGCCACCCGGCCAGCTGCCCGACGCCCAAGCGGGCGACTTCTATCTCGATACCCGCAGCGGTGATCTCTATACGTTGACGGCTTGACGCCAGCGGGAGCGGAACACGGGAAGATGCCCCTGAACGGGAGCCTGCATGAGCCGCTACCGCGTCGTTGGCGCAGAAGCTGAGTGCGAACCAGGCTCCAATGGACTGGTGTTGCGGAACCTTCTGGGCATCACCGATCCAGAGGAAATGGCCAACGTTGAGCAGGGGCTTCTACGCCAGCTCTACCAAGTGGTGCTGAGTGACCGCGCCTGCCAGGACAGGCTGACGACGGCGTTGCTGACGTCATGGCACAGCCGTTGGCTGGAGAACATTTACACATGGGCAGGAGCTGAGAGGACTGTCAATGTCAGTAAAGATGGCTTCCTCTTTGCACCAGCCCGCTTTATTCCTGATCTGTTGCTTGAGTTCCAGCAGCAGCAACTCGATGTCTTGACACCATGCAGGCCTACGAGCATCGATGAGCTGCTTTATGCGCTCAGTTCAGTGCATGTTGAGCTGATCTTGATTCACCCCTTCCGTGAAGGCAATGGACGCATCGCACGGCTTCTGTGCGACGTGATGGCTTTTCAAGCCGAGATCGGACCTTTGGACTACACGGAATGGGATCGAAGTCCCGACGACTATTTCGCGGCGATCCAAGCCGGTCACGGACGCGACCTT
>RGNC01000289.1 GCA_010029175.1 Synechococcaceae bacterium WB8_1B_136
CGCGCCAATGATCTGATCGCCGTCTGCCGGCCTCAACGGCCGCCGCATCAGCTCGTTGCACCACACCAGCCGCCTCCGTGGTGGCCAGCGCCACGCTCAGCAGCGGCTGGGCCGGATCGCTCTCCTCCACCTGCAGCGGCGCCGTCACCTGGATGCGGATCACACCGGCGCCATCGGGCCCCAGGGCGGCATTGGCACTCCAGCGGCTGCCGTCAAACAGCAGCAGATCCCCCTGGGTCACCACCTCGCCGGCAATGCCGCTCCAGCTCGCCAGGGCCACACCAGAGGCACTGGCCAGATACACATCCCCCACCGCCGGATCAGCCGGTGCTTCTGCGGTGGTGGGATCGATCGCGCCCCGGTAGTGCAGGGCGCCGGGGATGGCGGCATGCAAGGTGCCATCGGCATCCACCGAGAGGTTGGTGCCGGGCTTGATCGCACCGATCACCAGCGCGGTGGCGGGGGTGAGCATGTAGGCCTTCACCTCCTCGGCCGTTGCTCGATACGGCGTGCTGCCGCGCTGCACCAGCAGCAGGTCGCTGGGTTGCGGCAGGGAGCGGCCGGCGGTGCGGTTCTCGGTGCTGGTGGCCATGGCGATCAGGGAAGTAGGGGTTCGCAGAAAAGAAGAGAGATCAAGCCGGCAGGGGGCTGAGCAGGCGCAGGTCAAGCGCGATCACCACCACCCCATCACCGGCAGCGGCACTCACCAGTGGCGCCAGCGCCTCCACCGCCCGCACGCACCCGTCAGGCGGGCCGCCGTCCTGCAGCTGGGCCTGGCCCAGGAAGATCACCCCCTGCGGCCGGCTGCTGCTGCGGCACTGGGCCGTCAGTGACGCCAGCACAGCCGGATCGGGGATGGCCATCGGCGCCACAACAGTGCTGCTGAGCTGTTGCCAGGCCCCAGCCAGGAATGCGCTGGCTGGGGCCGTGCTGGCGGCTGGGATCAGAGCAGGGCATCGCCCAGCTCCTGGGCGTCCAGGGCCATGGCCTGCTGCACCAGCTCCGCCTTGGTCTGGCTGCCATCCAGCTCCACGCCGTAGGCGCTGGAGCAGAACTCCACGATCTGGGCCTTGGTCATCGCCTGGAAGTCGGTGGCATCAGAAGCCAGCAGGGCTTCACCAGCAGCGCTGCCGCTGTCCGTTGGTGCAGGCTCAAGCTCCTGCGCCGCCAGCAGCTCTGCTGCCGGCGCGCTGTCTCCGGCCTCCACTGGGGCCGGGTCATCGCTGCCGCTGGTTGAGCTGAGCAGCTGCCAACCCAGGGCCTGCCAGCCGGCCAGGTGCACCGGCCAGATCGAGCGGCTCTCACCGTCCTTGCCGATCAGCAGCTGGCTGGGCGGCAGGAGGGCGTCATCGCCCGTGCCTGGATCTGGGGTGATCGTGAGGCGCTGCTCCGGGCCCGAGAGGGGCACGGGCAGCGAGCTGGGGTTGCTGCTGTCGAGCGGTTGCAGCAACTCAAGCGGCAGAGCGTTGTTCATTGCGCTCATCTCACAGCCCCTGGTGGGCGGTGAGCGCCACGGTCATCCCCACCGGCGTGGCCGGCGACACCGCCGCCCGCGCCAGCCGCAGGCAGGGCGGCGTGATCCGCTCGCCGTCGGCCGGATTGATCAGCAGGGCAACGCCGCTGATGATTGCCTCCACCTTCCCCCCCGCAGCGGGGATGGCGACGGCGGCCGCGGTGATC
>RGNC01000290.1 GCA_010029175.1 Synechococcaceae bacterium WB8_1B_136
TGCTGGCTCGGTAAACCCCGGCTGGGAGCAAGGCCCAGGGACAACGGTTGGCCATGACACCCGTCCCGATCCAAGCGCGCCGCTCGAGGCCGTCGGTAACGGCGGTCCCAGACAGATGATCACCCCCCAGCCCGGCTGCGGCCGGACCCTGGGAGAACAGAACCCGGCTTACGTCCTGCTTTCACCCCTCGACGCGCCATCCCAGGGCGCCCTGCCACCAGCCCCGCCATGACCCAGGAGCGCCGCGACCAGCTGCAGAGCTTCCTCGCCGCCCTTGGACTGACACCACCCAGCGCGGACTGCTCTCTGGCCGTGCTGGACGAGGCCCTCACCCACACCTCCGCCGGCCTGGCCTTCAACCACGAGCGGTTGGAGTTCCTGGGGGATGCGGTGCTGCGCCTGGCAGCCTCGGAGTTCCTGGAGCGCCACTACCCGCAACTGAGCGTGGGCCAGAGCTCAGCCCTGCGGGCCCAACTGGTGAGCGACCGCTGGCTGGCGGAGCTGGGGGAGCGCTGCCAGATCGAGGCGCTGCTGCGCATTGGCCCCACCGCCGCGGGCGACCAGGCGGGCCGCGCCACCCTGCGGGCGGAGGCCTGTGAGGCGGTGATCGGGGCTCTGTATCAACTTTGGGGAAATCTGGAGCCGGTGCACCGGTGGCTCACGCCCCACTGGCAGCGGGACGCGGCGCAATGGGAGGCCGATCCCAACCGCCACAACTGGAAATCAGCCCTGCAGGAATGGAGCCAGGCCAACAGGCAGGGACTGCCGCAGTACAGCAGCAGGGAGGTGAGCCAGATCCATGCCGACCCGCAGCGCTTTCACTGCGAGGTGCGGCTCGGCGATGCACTGCTGGGGGAGGGCCGGGGGGGCTCCCGCCGCCTGGCCGAACAGGACGCCGCACGGGCCGCCCTGGAGCAGCTCAAACCTGCTCGAGGGTCGTGATCGGCAAGGTGACCAGCTTGTCCCAGTTGCCCCCCTCGAACAACACGGCGGCGCGGCGGCCGCTGATGCGCTGCACAAAGCCCTGGTAGCCGTTGTAGATCGAGCGGCCATCGCGCACCACCACAGTGGAGCCGGGCAGGATCGGCAGGGTGTCAGCCATCGATGGGCCTACATCTAGAGCCATTATCGAGGCTGTGGGCCAGGCTTTGCTGGGGATGACCGATGACGCGTTACTGGTGGTGGGCCGGATCGTGGCCGCCCAGGGCCTGAGGGGCGAACTGCGGGTGAATCCCCTCAGCGACTTTCCCGAACGCTTCACCCGCCCCGGCAACCGCTGGCTGCGGCCCCGCCATGGCCCAGACCGGGAAATTCAGCTGCTGAGCGGCCGTCAGCTGCCGGGCAAGGAGCTGTATGTGGTGCAACTGGAGGGCATCCACGACCGCGATGCCGCCGAGGCCCTGGTGGGCCATGAGCTGTTGGTGCCCGCCAGCGACCGCCCCAAACTGGCCAAGGGCGAATTCCATCTGCTGGATCTGGTGGGCCTGGAGGTGCGGCTGCTCGAGCCCAGCGGTAGCGGCAAGGTGATCGGCCACGTGCGCGATCTGCTCCATGCCGGCAATGATCTGCTGGAGGTGGAGCTGAACGGCAGCGCGCAGCAACCCGGCCGCAGCCTGTTGATCCCCTTCGTGGAGGCGATCGTTCCCCGGGTGGACCTGGGCGAAGGCTGG
>RGNC01000030.1 GCA_010029175.1 Synechococcaceae bacterium WB8_1B_136
TGAATTCCTGAAGTACAAGTTCAGCACAAAGAGCCCGACGATCTCAAAAGCGATCACCGAAAAGAACAAGACTGGAGACAAATTCAAGGCAGCCGTAACCTTCCCAGGCGGCACCCATGATCTCTGGATGCGCTACTGGCTGGCCGCCAACGGTGTAGATCCCAATAAGCAAGCCGATCTCGTGGTGATTCCACCGCCGCAGATGGTGGCCAACATGCAGTCGGGAACCATGGACGTGTTCTGTGTGGGTGAACCCTGGAACGAGCGCCTAGTGAATAAGAAGCTGGGCTACACAGCCCTGATCACGGGCCAACTCTGGAGGGATCACCCCGAGAAGGCCTTCGCCATGCGAGCCGACTGGGTGAAAAAGAACCCCAACGCCACCCTGCGCCTGCTCATGGCAGTACAGCAGGCCCAGAAGTGGGCGGACAATCCCGCCAACACGGTGGAACTGTCCAAGATGCTGGCCCAAGACAAATATGTTAAAGCCAACGCCGATGACCTGCTCCCCCGCCTGCAAGGCACCATCGACTTCGGCACCGGCAAGGTGGCAAACATGAAGAACATCTCAATGAAGTTCTGGGCCGACAACGCCTCCTTCCCCTACAAGAGCCACGACACCTGGTTCGTCACCGAGGACATGCGTTGGGGCTACCTGCCCAAGGCCACAAACATCAAGGCCTTGGTGAACAAGGTGAATCGCAGCGATCTGTGGCGCGCCGCCGCCAAGGCCAATGGCTACGGCAATGGTCCCAGCAGTGATTCCCGCGGCGTGGAGACCTTCTTCGACGGCGTCAAGTTCGATGCCAACAACCCTCAGGGCTATCTCAACACCCTGAAGATCAAGGCCATGAAGTGAGTTGCGCAGAGGTGGCCGGCCATTCCAGCCGCCACCTCGATTCCTTCCTCATCTGTCCGCTTCCGACTGATTGCCCCTGGGCGGTGTAGCAAGCCTTCACCGCCCCCTCCACCTTCGCCCCTGACCATCGGCTGCGCCGTTCCATGACAAGCCTCTCCGCCACTCCCCGCAGCAAGCGCCGCCCAGCGGCCGGCTGGCTGCATTCGCCCCTCGCCAGCCAGATCAAGGCGCCGGTGCTCTGCATCGGCCTAACCATGGCCCTGTGGCAATTCCTGGTGCAGTTCAACAGCGAGGGGTTTCCGGGGCCGATTCAAGTCATTTCCCAGACCTGGGATCCTTACATCATTCATCCCTTTTTTGATGACGGTGGCACCTCCAAAGGCCTGGGGCTGCAGCTGCTGATCTCGCTGCAGAGGGTGGCCGTGGGCTATATCCTGGCGGCGGTTGTAGGCATCGGAGCAGGCCTGGCCATTGGACTGAACCGCTTTCTACGCCGAGGCTTTGATCCGCTGATTCAGGTGCTGCGCACGGTGCCGCCCCTGGCCTGGCTGCCGATCTCCCTCCTGCTGTTCCAGCAGGCAGACACAGCCGCGATCTTCGTGATCTTCATCACCGCCATCTGGCCGATCATCATCAACACGGCGGTGGGTATCAACGAGATCCCGCAGGACTACACCAACGTGGCCCGCGTGCTGCGGCTGCGCAAGCGCAGCTACCTGCGCGACATCCTGATGCCGGCCACCGCCCCCTATGTGTTCACTGGCCTGCGCATCGCCATCGGCCTGGCCTGGCTGGCAATCGTGGCGGCTGAAATGCTCAAGGCTGACGGCGGCATCGGCTTCTTCATCTGGGACGCCTACAATGCTGGTGGCGACAGCAGCACCAGCCAGATCATCCTGGCGATCGGGGTGATCGGCCTGGTGGGCCTGGGCCTGGATCGCCTGGTGGGCGCGGTTGGCAACGTGGTGGCCAAGGGAGGCAAGTGATGGCAAACACCTTCCTCACCGTCGACGACATCACCCGCAGCTTTGCGCTGCCCAACGGAGGGCAATATGTCGCCCTCAAGGACATCGATCTGGAGATCGCAGAGGGAGAGTTCATCTCCTTGATCGGCCACTCCGGCTGCGGCAAATCCACCCTGCTGAATCTGATGGCGGGCCTGGATCAGGCCAACACCGGCGGCATCCTGATCGACGGCCGCCAGGTGACCGATCCCGGCCCGGATCGCATGGTGGTGTTCCAGAACTATTCGCTGCTGCCCTGGCAGACCGTGCGTCAGAACATCGCCCTGGCGGTGAACAACGTGATGCGCGATGCCAGCGAAGCCGAACGCCGCGAACGGATCGACAACAGCATTCGGATGGTAGGCCTCGCCCACGCCACCAACAAACTGCCTGGCGAACTGTCAGGCGGCATGAAGCAACGGGTGGCCATCGCCCGGGCCCTGGCCATTCGCCCCAAGCTGCTGCTGTTGGATGAACCCTTCGGCGCCCTCGACGCCCTCACCCGCGGCAACCTCCAGCAGCAGTTGATGGAGATCTGCCAGCAGTCCGGCGTCACCACGGTGATGGTGACCCACTCGGTGGATGAGGCCCTGCTGCTCTCCGACCGGGTGGTGTGCCTCACCAATGGTCCGGCCGCGGGCATCGGCCAGATCCTCAAGGTGAACCTGCCTCGGCCGCGCCAACGGCTGGAGGTGATGGAACACCCCGACTACTACCGCCTGCGCAGTGAGCTGATCAACTTTCTGCAGCAGCAACGGCGCCTCAAGCAACACCGCCAGACGTTGAGCGCCAATCTGGCGGCCTTCGAGGCGGCCGAACCGACCCCGACGGCACCTACAACGGCCATGGCCCAGCGCAAGCTGCGCATCGGCTACCTGCCGGGCCTCGATGTGGCACCCCTGGCGGTGGGCATGGAGCGCGGCTTCTTCCGCGAACGCGACATTCAGGTGATCCCGGTGGTGTTCCACCGCTGGCAGCAGATGGAGGAGCAGCTCCGGGCCGGTGATCTGGATGTGGCGATCACCTCCGCCAGCGCTCCACTGGCCCTGGCCCTGGGCCTGAACGGCCAACCCGCCTGGCCGGCCATCACGCCGATGACGGTCACCCGCAGTGGCAATGCCATCTGCCTGGCCCGGCGCTTGCGCGACCTGGGCATCCAGTCGCTGGAGGATCTGGCAACGCTCAAAGGGCGTGAATGGCCGCTGCGACTGGCCATCGGCCAGAAGGGCAGCATGCAGGAGCTGCTGCTGCGCCACTGGCTGGCCAGCGGAGGCATCGACCCCGACCGGGATGTGGAGTTCCAGACGCTCTCACCCCTTGCGATACAGGCGGCCCTGCTGGCCGGGGAGATCGATGGCTTCATCGCCGGCCGCTATCGCGTGGCCAAGTCGGTGGAGGCCGGGCTTGCCTTCGTGCTCGCCACCGACCTGGACATCTGGAGCGGCCACCCGGAGAAGGTGCTCACCTGCCATGAGGGCTGGGCCGCCAGCCAAGAATCCCTGCTGCTGGAGTTCTGCGGCGGCCTGATCCGCGCCGGCCAGATCTGCGAAGACGGCGGCCAGCACGAGGGCCTGGTGGGTCTGCTCAGCCGGCCCCAATGGCTGGGCAACGATTCAGCCCTGGCGCTGCAACGGCAGTTCGACCTGGGCAACGGCCAAGCCTCCGGTCGTCGACTGCCGCTCAACCGCTACCACAGCGATCGGGCCCATGTGGCCAACAGCGCGGAGGGGGCCTGGATCCTCACCCAGTTCAGCCGCTGGGGCTGGAGCCCCTTCCCAAGCAACCGTCTCGAACTGCTGGGGCAGGTGTACCGCAACGACCTCTGCAACGCCGCTTTGGAGCAAGTGGGTCTACCGGCCCTGAGGCCGGAACGGCAGCCGCTGCCAATGGCCTGCGGCCTGCCCTTCGACCAGGACGACCCCATCGGCTACCTCGCGCAACTCCCGTTCAGCCACACCACAACCCAGGCCGTGGTTCCACTGCCGAGCGGTGATGCCCAACGCACCCACGCCGACCACTGAGATGAGCTCTGTCATGACCAGCCCCCCATCCAGCGCCGGCGCCTTCGAGCGCGATCTGACGCGAAACCCCGCCTATCTGCGCTTTGACGGCGTAGGCCAGGTGTTCCAGACCCAGAACGGCCCCTTCGAGGCTCTGCGCGACATCAATCTGCAGGTGGCCCAAGGCGAGTTCATCTGCGTGGTCGGGCACTCCGGCTGCGGCAAAAGCACCCTGTTGAACATGGTGTCGGGCTTCCTGAGCCCGAGCAGCGGCAGGGTGACCCTGCAGGACCGACCGATCGAGGGCCCCGGCCCGGATCGCATGGTGGTGTTCCAGAACTATTCGCTGCTGCCATGGAAAAGTGTTGACCAGAACGTGGCCCTGGCGGTGAAGGCCGCCCGGCCGGAACTGACGGCCGCTGCGCAGACCGCCGTGGTCGAGCATCATCTCGAGATGGTGGGCCTGCTGGAGGCGCGACACAAACGCCCGGGGGAAATTTCCGGCGGCATGCGCCAACGGGTGGCCATCGCCCGGGCCTTGGCGGTGCAGCCGGAGGTGCTGGTACTCGATGAGCCCTTTGGCGCCCTCGATGCCATCACCAAGGAGGAGCTCCAAGAAGAGCTGCTGGCCATTTGGCGCGAACACAAGCCAACTGTGTTGATGATCACTCACGACATCGATGAGGCCCTTTTCCTGGCTGATCGCATCGTGATGATGACCAACGGTCCCGCCGCGACCATCGGCGAAATCATGGAGGTTCCCTTCGATCGACCCCGCAACTTCGAAGGCATCCAAGAGGATCCGCGCTATGGCCAGCTGCGCAACCACGCCCTCGACTTCCTGTACCGCCGCTATGCCCATGACGACGGTTGAGGCAGCCACAATGCTGTCGATACGCACGGGCCATACAATGTTGCTCGATGAGCAATTGCTGCGGTGCACGCACTACCTGAGCGTGCAAGCAGGCCTGATTAGGGTGGCCGTTTCCAAGCCTGACCAGGAGGCCCTCCAGGCCCAACTGGTGCCCTTGGGTTTTCTCCAGGCGGGGGACCATCTTCCCCTGGATCTCCTACGCAATTCGCGACTCCACCTGCAGGCCCTGATGCCCACCTCTCTGGTGAGGGAAACCTCAGCCTTGCCTCCGGTGGGATCGAACAGCCTCCATGACTGGACCCTGGCCCTGCTCATGCTTCGTCACCAGGGAGAAGCCGAGCAGCGCATTCAGGCGCTGCTCCAACTTCTGGTGGAACGGTTGGGTCGGCGCAGCGGCAATTGGTATGAGATTCCGTTCCCCCTCACCCACGCGGAGCTGGCCGAACTGAGCGGCCATTCTCGTGCCACCGTGACCCGCCAGCTGGCGCACCTACGCGAGCAGGGGTTGATCGAACAGGACCCAGGGCCAAACCGCAACCTACGGATCGCACCAGTGCTGGTGGATGCCTAAGTGATCAACGGCGCCAGCCGCACCGCCGCAGCCTTCAGCTCCGGCTGCTTGGAGATGGCGTCAGCCTGTTCATGCATCAAACGGTTGGCTTCACAGGGCTGCGGCTGACTGGCCCCCCAATGCATGGGCAGAAACACCGTGCCCGGGCGAATCCGCTCGCTGATCTGCACACGCACCTGGATCACGGCGCGGCGGGAGGAGACCACCGCCATGGCCCCATCTTGTAATCCATGGCTCTGAGCATCCCGGGGGTTCACCTCCAGCAGGGGTTCGGGGTGTTGCTTGAGCACCCGCGCCACATGCACGGTGCGGGTCATGGTGTGCCAGTGGCCCAGATAGCGGCCCACGGTGAGCACCAGGGGATAGTTGTCGCAGGGAGGTTCCGCCAGCCCTAGGGGTTGTTCCGCCAGCAGCCGGGCTCGCCCGGTTGGCGTGGGATAGCGATGGTCACCATAGAGGCGTGCGGCACCGTGCCCTGGGGCTGTCCCCATTGGAAAAGGCCACTGCTGGGGCCCATGCTTCCCCAACAGATCATGGCTCAGACCACTGAGGTCACAGACACGGCCGGCGGTGAGTCTCACCAGCTCCTCAAACACCTCCGCAGAGGAGCCATAGCTGAACTGATCTACAAAGCCGAGGCGCCGACCCAGTTCCGCAAAAATGGCCCAATCAGCCCGCGCCTGCCCGGGCGGCTCCCGGAAAGCGGAGCACAAGGTGACCCGACGCTCGGAATTGGTCATCACCCCAGCCTTTTCACTCCACTGGGCCGCCGGCAACACCAAATGAGCCACCGCTGCGGTTTCAGTGCAGGCATAGGCCTCCGAGAGCACCACCAACGGACACCTTTCAGCAGCGGCTCGCACCCGATCCAGCCAGGGCATGCTCACCAGCGGATTGGTGGCAGCCACCCACCACAACCCCAGGTCGCCGCGCTCCATGGCCTCGATCTGCTCCCACACCGCCAAGCCGGGCTTGGGGGCAATGGAACCGGGAGGGAAGCCCCAGTGGCGCTCCACCTCAACTCGATCCTCTGGATTGGCCACGAACCGGTAGCCCGGCAGGAGCTGTGCCAGGCCACCAACCTCCCGGCCACCCATCGCATTGGGCTGGCCCGTGAGGGAAAAGGGGCCCGCTCCGCACCGCCCGATCTGAGCCGTGGTGAGGTGCAGATTGATGATGCCGGCCACGGTGGCAGTGCCCTCACGGCTCTGATTCACCCCCATCGACCAGAGGCTGAGCACTGCGCTGGCCTGCTGCCACCACTGCGCCAGCTGACGCAGGTCCGCTTCGGCAATGCCACAGAGATCACACACCCGTTGCGGCGTCCACTGGCGCCAGAGGGCCTCCAACGCGTCGTAGCCCTCGGTGTGCTCAGCGATGAAGGCCTGGTCCAGGGCTTGTTGCTCCAGCAGCAGATGACCGATGCCATGCAGAAGCACGAGATCGGTACCCGGCCGGATCGCCAGATGCAGGTCAGCTGCATCGGCTGTGGCGGTGGCCCTCGGATCCACCACCACCAGCCGCAGATCATCCGGCTGCTTGCGCTTGCGCTTGATCAGCCGCTGAAACAGCACCGGATGACACTCCGCCGTGTTCGTGCCGATCAACAGCACCAGGTCGGCCAGATCGAGGTCGTCGTAGCAGCAAGGTGGGCCATCGGACCCCAGGCTGCGGGCATAGCCGGCCACTGCCGAACTCATGCAAAGCCGCGAATTGGCATCGAAGTTGTTGCTCCCCAAGGCCCCCTTGAGCAGCTTGTTCGCCATGTAGTAGTCCTCACTGAGGAACTGACCCGAGCCATAGATCGCCAGTCCCGCAGGTCCCTGTTCCGCAAGTGTGGCGCGAATCCGCTCAACCAGCAGCTCAAAAGCCTGGTCCCAGCTGATCGGCGTGAAGGGCTGGTTGATGCGCTCACGCCACAAGGGCGTGGTCACACGATTGTGGTGCAGAGTTTCACCCACAGTGGCGCCCTTCACGCAGACCTGACCCAGCGAAGAAGGATGATCGCGATCACCGCGGGCCGTCCACTGAGGATCAGCGGGATCACGGGGAGGCTTGAGCTCAAGACCACAGCCCACCCCGCAGTACGGACATTGAGCCCTGGCCGAGTTGACAGCAGCAGAGGTCTTCAGGGGCACAGCTCTGGATTGGGGATCATTGCACCAAGCCAACGGGGGAACGCCTGTAGCAACAGCTACAAAACCGTCGCGCCTCGCCCCCTTCACCACTTCCGGTAGGGCAGGAATTTGCCATTCATAGTCACAACCACCCGGTCCCCCTTAGGGTCAGCCAAACGATCGACAGTGAGGGTGAAGTCGATAGCCGACATAATGCCGTCACCGAACTTCTCCTGAATCACATCCTTCAGCGGCAGGCCATACACCTGCAGAATTTCATAGAATCGATAGAGCAGAGGGTCGGTTGGAACCGACGGATCCAGGGCTCCTTTAACCGGATAAGTGGTGAGCTGTTCCAACAGCAACGGCCACTCATCGGCTGGAATATCCAAGGCCTCCAACAGGGTTTCAGCTTCGGCGGCCGTGGCCGTGGCCTGGCCATAGAACAGGCTCGCCAGCCAGACCTCATCCACCCCCAAGCGGGCACCCAGCTCGGCAAAGTTGAAGCCCACGCGTCGCTTGGCCGACAACAAAACAGTGGTCATGGACGAGAGCGACATGGATGGCGACCAGCGAGGACTTCGGTGGCCGGACCCTATGGAGCACTCCATGGGCCCATGGCTGCCGTTGCTACACCTGAGCTGTGCCTGAGCGACAGCCAAGCCAATCCCTTCCGCTGCGCTGCTGTCTGCTCAGCGGCGGCGAGAGCCGGCGCATGGGCCAGGACAAGGCCCTTCTCCGCCATCCCCAGGGTGGCACCTGGCTGGAGCACAGCCTGCAACAACTGGCGCAATTGGGGGCACCGGTGACCCTGCTCAGCCGCCATCACCAGCATCTGGCCCTGGCACAGGCGCTGCACTCACCCAATATCAGCGCCTTGGCGGAGCCGCCCCCATGGGAGGGACCACTGCTAGCCCTGTCACGCTTGATGCAGAGCCATCCCGATCAGCTTCTGCTGCTCTGTCCAGTGGACATGCCCCATCTGACCCTGGCCAGCCTGCGCACGTTGCTGGCGGAGGCCTCCACCAAACCTGCCGCAATCCATCTGGCCCACGACGGCTGGCAATTGCAGCCCCTGTTGGGGGTGTATCCCAGTGACGCCGAGCGACGGGCCGCGCTGAACAGCAGCATCGGACGAGGTGAGCGGCGACTGCAGAGCTGGCTGGCCACGCAGCCGTGCCGGACCGTACCGCTGCCTGCGGCAGGACTCCGCAACATCAATCGCCCCAGCGAACTCGACGGCCTCCGGGATGCGAGACATCTGACGCCACCAGCAGATTGAGGTGCACCGTGACCTGCGGCAAAGCATTCGTGGGGTCACCATGAATCAGACGCTTTCTGGTCAAGCCGAAGCGCTGCGTGCATGAACTGACCAGCCATAGTGTGGGCCCTGATGGCCAGCGCCCCTCCCATCGATCGACACGGGCGAAGCCTGGGGGTGCTCAGGCTCTCGCTCACGGCGCGCTGCAACCTGGCCTGCCCTTACTGCCAGCCCGATGGCCAGGAGCCATCGGGGTTGCTCAGCCTGGAACAACGGCTGCAGGTCATCGAGGCGGCTGTGGCCTTGGGGGCCAGCAGTTTGCGCCTCACCGGCGGTGAACCCCTGCTGCACCAACAGCTCGACGCGCTGATCAGCGCCGTGAAACCGCTTCGCAACCACGGTCTGCGCGAAATCGCCCTCACCAGCAATGGGCTGCTGCTCACCGCAGAGCGCGCCCACCGCCTGCGGGAGGCCGGCCTGGATCGACTCACCCTGAGCCTGGATGGCACCACCCCCGCCAGCATGGCGTTAATGGCAGGCCTGCCAGATCAGCCCGCTGCAGAACGCGCCCTGCATCAGGTGCTGGCTGCGATCGAACATGCCCGAGCGGCAGGCTTCACCCCAACCACTGGCCACCTGAAGCTCAACGCCGTGATCCAACGGGGCCGCAATGACGATCAAGTGCTGCCTCTGGCAGCCCTGGCCCGCCAACGCAAGCTGGAGCTGCGCCTGATCGAATACATGGATGTGGGCAACCGCAATGGCTGGCGCCAGGCCGATGTGGTGACGGCCGCCGAGATGGTGCACACCATCAGCCAACGCTGGCCGCTTGAACCCCTGGGTCGGCCCCACCAGGGCACAGCCAGCCGTTGGAGGTATCGCGACGGCACAGGCACCCTGGCTGTGGTGGCCTCCGTGAGTCAGCCCTTCTGCGGCGACTGCAACCGCCTACGCGTCACCGCCGATGGCATCGCCTACACCTGCCTGTTCGCCGCCGCCGGCAGTGGTGTGGATCTGAAACCGTGGCTGCAATCAAGCGATGATCCTTCCGCCCTCAACCAGGGGATGGCTGCACTCTGGCGAGGGCGGGCAGACCGCTACAGCGAAGAGCGCGAGCTGGCACCCGATCGCGGCACGACGCATGCGGAGATGGCCTACCTGGGCGGTTAGAGCCGCGGGGCCAGCCCCAACAACTTCAAGGAGGCCAGCACCAACACCACCGCCAGAGCCCGCCTGATCCAGGCAACCGGCCAATGGCGGCTGCCCAGGCGCGAACCAAGGCCGCCCGCCAGAAGCACCGTCAACAGCCACACCGCCAGATCCGGCCTCGCCAGAGCCTGCCACGACGTCGATCCCGACATTGCCAGGCCTGCAAGACCCGCCATCGAGTTCAACAGAATGAACAACACCGACACCGCTGCCGCCTCTCGAGTGGTGCACCAGCGGGAGAGCAACAGCAGCGGCGTGAGAAAGATGCCGCCACCGGTGCCGGTGAGTCCAGCAAGCAAACCCAAGCCGCCGCCTGTCGCCATCAGCAGAGCTGGTGCAGGTGCACGCAGCTGGGGCGGATCGTGCAAAGCGCGCCCCAGTCGCCAGGCTGTAATCAGCAACACAACCCCCACCAGTTGCCGGAACCAGAACGCTGGAAGATTCAGCCAACCCCCGAGAAATGCAGCGGGGATAGCCAGCAGATACACCGGCCAGATCCGCAGCCAGGGCAGATAACCGGCCCGCAGGAAGTTCCAGCAGCCCACGCTGGCCACGACGGTATTCAGCAGCAGCGCCAGTGGCTTGATCTGCTCTGCCGGCATGCCACCCAGGGCAAACACGGCGATGTAGCCCGATGCGCCCGCATGACCCACGGACGCATACAGAAAAGCCACCACCGCGAGAGCCCCCGCAACCAACCAGCTCGTCACAGCCAGTGCTGGGGGTAGGGCGAGGCGGCGGGCGCCCAGCGGCTGAAGGCCCAGGCCAGCAGCACCAGCGACAGCGAACCGCTCAACACCGGAAACAACAGGAAGGTCCAGGGCACCTGCAGGAACACCGCAAGAAAGGCCAGGCCGCCTGCGGGGGGATGCAAACAGCGCAACTTCTGCCCCAGCAGGATCGTGAGGCCCACCGCCAGGGCCAACACCAACAGGCCCTGGCCAACTGCGGTCACCAGGGCCACGCCCACCAAGCCTCCGATCAGATTGCCGAGCACAATGTTGCGGGGCTGGGCCAGGGGACTGGCGGGGTAGCCGAACAGGAGCACACAGGACGCCCCCAACGGCGCCACGATCAGCACCTGGCCGCTCCACAGCGACAGCAGACCCAGCACCAACACTGCGCACAGGGCCGCCAGGGAGGTGACCCCGATCTGGGTGTGATGGAACCGAGGCTGATAACGCCGGCCACGCCGCCGCTCCCATCGTGCGGCCAACTGCAGGCGCCGCAGGGCCGTCATCCCGCCGACTCGGTGAGCCGCGGCAGCAGCTGCACCAGGTTGCAGGGGCGGGTGGCCTCGTTGAGCTGAGCTGAGATCAGCCGATCCCAGGCGGTTTCCACCGCATCGAGTGAACCAGGCAGCACAAAGATCACCGTGCCATTGGCAACGCCAGCCAAGCAGCGGCTCTGCAGTGAGCTTGTGCCAATTGTTTCAAACGACAGCATCCGGAACAACTCACCGAAGCCCTCGATCGTTTTATCCAGCAGCGGCGCTACAGCCTCGGGGGTGCCATCGCGGCCGGTGAGACCGGTGCCACCGCTGCTAATCACCACTTGCACCGCAGGATCGGCGATCCAGCGGCTCAGCTCAGCGCGGATCTGGTAACGGTCATCGGGCACAAGGCGGCGCTCCACCAGCTGATGGCCGGCTGAATCCAATCGCTGCTGCAGGGCATCGCCGGAACGATCGTCCGCAAGGGTGCGGGTGTCGGAGACCGTGAGCAGGGCTATAGCGAGGCGCAAACCGGAACGAACGACATGGGGCCATCGTGGCAAGGGACGTGCAGTCCCGCTGGTTAGGGTTGTGCCATGGGTGAGCCGTCTGCCGAGGGGATCCGCATCCGGTTGTTCGCAGGGCTGCGGGAGCAGGCGGGCTGGTCAGAGCATCACTGGCCTGCCCCTGCGGCACACCCGCACCCCACACCGCGGCAGCTGTGGCTGGCACTGCAGCTGCCTGGGGAGTTGAGCAGCGTGCGCGTTGCCATCAATCATGAGTTCACCACGGCCGACACGCCGCTGCATGACGGTGATGAGCTTGCATTCCTCCCCCCCATCAGCGGTGGCTGAAGCTGAGGACCTTCAGCTCAAGGTCGATCTCTGCAGCGAGGCCTTCGAGCCCTTCGCCTGCTTGGAACAGTGGCACCGCCAGCTGGCGGCCATCGGCCGGTGGAGCGCCGCCAACAGCCACTTCATCGGGCGGGTGCGCTCCATGGCCACCAATGGCACCCCGCTGCTGGCCCTGGAGCTGGAGCATTACCCAGGGATGACAGAACGCCAGCTGCAGCAACTGGCCACAGCCCTGTGCAGTCGCCATGGGGCCGATAGCTGCTTGATTCAACACCGCATTGGCCGGGTGCTGCCCGGCGACGCGATTGTGCTGGTGGGCATCGGCGCCGACCGGCGCGGCCCCGCCCAACGCTGCTGCCAGGACCTGCTGGAGGCGCTCAAACACGACACCCCCTTCTGGAAACGGGAGTGGCGCAGTGATGGCACAGGCGAATGGCTGATCGGCAACACGCCGCTTTAGGTGGCGTGCACACCGTTGCCCATGGCCGCAGCGATCAGCTGGTGCCAAGGGCACAGCCTGGGGAGGGCGACCCGAAATGGGGCCCGCACCCAGGCAGGTTCCATCCACCTGCTCAGCCCCTGACACCCTCAGTCATGAGCACACCGTCGCGTCACAGCAACGGCAGGCGCAGCAGCTGCGCCCACAGCTCGGTTCCCGCATCCAGATCCGCCTGCTCCGCTGGGATCTCCAACAACAGATCGGCCCCCTGCAGCGAGCCAACACGCGAGGAGGCCTGCGATCCCTCCAGCCGTGCCCAGAGCCCGCCATCAGCCGCCACTACAAGCCTGGCCCGCGCCAGTTCAGGCCTTCCGGCTGCACGACGCATGGGCTGCTGCAGCTGCACCAGAAGCCTTGGCAGCAGCTGGATCTCAGCTCCTTCCAACCGCTGCAACGCCGGCCAGAGCAACTGCAGCGCAGTGATCGCCGCCGCCACCGGGTTGCCCGGCAATCCGAAGAACGGCACGCCAGCCACATGCCCCCAGGCGAACGGGCGGCCCGGCTTGAGGAACAACTTCCAGAAGGTCACCTGCCCCAGCTCCGCCACCAGGGGGCGGATCCAGTCGCTGTCACCAGCAGAGACACCACCGGTGCTCACAACCACATCGCAGCTCTCCGCCAGCTCGCGCAAGGCCAGGCGCAATGGCTCCGGGTGGTCGTCAACCACCCGCTGCTCATCAACCTGGTACCCGAGCCGATTGAGCAAGGCTGTAAGCAAAGCCGAATTGCTCTCCCAGATCTGTCCAGGACCGCGCTCCATTCCAGGCGGCAGTAACTCATCGCCGCTGATCAAGAGGCCCAGCCGCGGTCGGCGCGTCACGTGCAGTTCCTGCACCCCGCAGCTGGCCAAGCGCCCCAGATCGGCGACGCCGAGTCGGTGGCCTGCCGGCACCAGCTCCTGCCCGGGGGAGGCCTCTTCGCTGGGTGGGCGGATCCATGGGTTGGGCCCGCAGGGCTTCACCAACTTCAGCTGATCCCCGGCTACCTCCACCAACTCCTGAGGGAGCACCCGTGCACTTCCCTCCGGCACCGCCGCGCCGGTGAGGATTCGCACCGCTTCCCCTGTCGCGAGCACGTGGCCATAGGGAGCCCCCGCAGCGGAGACCCCCACCAGGTGCCAGCGGCTGCCGGGCTCCGGCTGCTGTCCGCCGGCGATGGCGTAGCCATCCATGATCGACGCGCAGAAGCCCGGCACCGCGGCCGCAGCCACCACAGACTCAGCCGTGGCGCGCCCCAGACAGGCCGCCAGCGGGAGCCGTTCCTGCCGTCCCAGCGGTTGAAGCCGCTCCAAGATCCAAGTGCGGGCCTGCTCCAGAGGCAGACCTTCACGGCCGTATGGCTCAGTCATCGCGCTGCCAGTCGCCATGGCGGCCACCGCTCTTGCTCAGCAAGCGGACGGGGCCGATGGTCATAGCCGGATCGGCCGATTTGAGCATGTCGTACAGGGTGAGGAGCCCCACCTGGACAGCGGTGAGCGCCTCCATCTCCACCCCAGTGCTGCCGGTGGTGCGGGCCGTCGCTGCCAGACGCAGACCATGGCCATCGGTCGCTGGGCCCAGCTCCACACTCACGCCACTGAGGACGATCGGATGGCACAGCGGAATCAGTTCCCAAGTGCGCTTGGCCGCCTGAATCGCCGCCACCCGCGCCACCGCAAGAACATCCCCCTTGGCTGCCCGACCCTCCAAGACCAGCGCCAGCACCTCAGGCCGCAGGGCGATGAAACCCTCCGCCATGGCCTCCCGCCGGCTGGAAGGACGTTCTCCCACCTCCACCATGTGCACCTCGCCGCGGCTGTTGAGATGCGTCAGCGATTCTGATGAGGTCACAACGATGAAGCAGTCTGTTGGTCGCCATCCTGCCGAGAGACTGGTCACTCCCATGGGATCGTGAGGCCACTGCCGGGCCCCACCCACCGCCATGAGCTGGAGCCGCCCCTCCACCGCCTTCTGCGCCTTCGTCACCCTGTTGAACGATCGGCTCGGGGAGAGCATCGTGTTCCCGCTGCTGCCGTTTTTGCTGGCCAGCTTCACCAGCAACGGCCGCACCCTGGGGCTGCTGGCAGGCAGCTACGCCATCGCCCAGTTCGCATTCACGCCCCTGATCGGCGCCCTCAGCGACCGCTTCGGCCGCAAGCCGGTGATCACGGCCTGCGTGGCCGGCTCGGTGCTGGGCCTGGGGCTGTTCGCCCTCACCGTGAGCATTAACTGGCAGGCCATCCCCTGGGCCGCCGGCACCGGCATTCCCCTGGCGCTGCTGTTCGCCGCCCGGCTGATCGACGGGGTGAGCGGCGGCACCGCCGCCACCGCCGGTGCGGTGCTGGCGGACATCTCCAGCCCCGAAAACCGGGCCAAGGCCTTCGGCCTGATCGGCGTGGCCTTCGGCCTGGGCTTCATCCTCGGCCCCGCCTTCGGCGGGCTGCTGGCCGGCCTGAACGTGACCCTGCCGGTGTGGGCGGCGGCGGGCTTCGCCCTGCTGAACCTGCTGCTGGTGCTCACGCTGCTGCCGGAAACCCATGGGCCGGAGGCACGGCGGGCGATGCCCCGCAAGCGCGACCTCAATCCCCTCAGCGCCCTGCGGCGGGTGTTCAGCAACCCCCAGGTGCGCCGCCTCTGCGCCGCCTTCTTCCTGTTCTTCCTGGCCTTCAACGGCTTCACCGCCGTGCTGGTGCTCTACTTCAAGCAGGCCTTCAGCTGGGGCCCCGGCCTGGCGGCCACCGCCTTCCTGGTGGTGGGCGTGGTGGCCACGGTGGTGCAGGGGGGGCTGATCGGCCCTCTGGTGAAACGCTTCGGCGAGTGGCGCCTCACCCTGGCCGGGCTGGGCTTCGTGATCGCCGGCTGCCTGTTGATCCCGGCCGCCACCATCGGCAACGCCCAGCCGGTGGTGTTCAGCGCCGTGGCGATCCTGGCCCTGGGCACCGGCCTGGTGACCCCCTGCCTGCGGGCCCTGGTGTCGCGTCGCCTCGACGACACGGGCCAGGGGGCGGCCCTGGGCAGCCTCCAGGGCCTGCAGAGCCTGGGCAGTTTCGTGGGGCCTCCGCTGGCGGGCCTGGCCTACGACCTGATCGGCCAGCGCAGCCCCTTCTGGCTGGGAATCGCCCTGCTCACGGGGGTGGCGATGCTGGTGGCCGGCGGATTGCCGGGCGCGGCTCCAGCGGCCGTCAAGGTGGAGCAACACCAGGAGGGCGGCCTCTGATTGCTACCTTGCCGGCAACGGGCTACAGGTGAGAGATGGCTGATCCAGTGGTGGCTCCGGAGCTCTACATCAACCGCGAGCTGAGCTGGATCGCCTTCAACCAGCGGGTGCTGGCGATGGCCCTCAGTGAACACACGCCGCTGCTGGAGCAGGCCAAGTTCAGCGCCATCTTCAGCAACAACCTCGACGAGTTCTTCATGGTGCGGGTGGCATCGCTGAAGTCGCAGGTGGAGGCCGGCGTGCAGACCCTCAGCGACGACGGCCTCACCCCCGCCCAACAGCTGTCGAAGGTGCGCACGGCGCTGCAGCCCTTGCTGGAGCAGCAGCAGGCCCACTACCGCCACTACCTGAAGCATCAACTGGCCGAGCATGGCGTGCACCTGCTCGACTACACCCGCCTGAACCAGGCCCAGAAGCGCTGGGTGAACGACTACTTCCAGAGCGCCATCTTTCCCGTGCTCACGCCGCTGGCGGTGGATCCGGCCCACCCCTTCCCGTTCATCAGCAACCTCAGCCTGAACGTGGCGGCCCTGATCCGCGATCCCGACACCGGCCAGCAGCAGTTCGCCCGGGTGAAGGTGCCCCAAAAGAACCTGCCACGCTTCGTGGAGCTGCCGGTGGAGTTGAGCGACCACGAACCCAGGCCCGTGTACAGCGCGGTGCCCCTGGAGCAGGTGGTGGCCTACAACCTGGAGCTGTTGTTCCCCGGCATGACGATCGAGGGGCACTACTTCTTCCGCGTGACCCGCGACGCCGACCTGGA
>RGNC01000291.1 GCA_010029175.1 Synechococcaceae bacterium WB8_1B_136
AAGAACCTCGGTGGGGCAGGCGATGGCGGCGCCGTGACCTGCCGGGATCCCCAGCTCGCCCAGACCATGCGGGAGCTGGCGGTGCATGGCATGCCGCGCCGCTACCTGCACACCTCGCTCGGCTACAACAGCCGCCTCGACGCCATCCAGGCGGCCGTGCTGAACGTGAAGCTACCCCACCTCGAGGGCTGGATCGCCAGCCGTCGCCGGGTGGCCGCCACCTACCGCCAGGGCCTGGAGCAGGCCAGCGGCATCCATCTGCCCGAGGCGGGCCCAGACGGCCACAGCTGGAACCAGTACGTGGTGCGCGTACCCCAGTGCCCCGGCAGTGCCGCCGCCTGCGGCGGCAGCTGCACCCCCTCAGCCGACAGCGCCGATCACGGCCTGCCCGAGGCCTGCTGCCGCGACTGGCTCAAGCAGCAACTGCAGGATGCCGGCGTGACCACGATCATCTACTACCCAATCCCCATCCACCGCCAACCCGCCTACGCCGATCTGGGCTACGGGCCCGGCTCCCTCCCGGTCACCGAGCGCCTCTGCGCCGAGGTGCTGAGCCTGCCGATCTTCCCGGAGCTGAGCGAGGCCCAGCAGCAGCGGGTGATTGAGGTGGTGAGCCAGCTGGCCGGCAGCGGCTCAGCCCTGACCCCGCAGCCCGCGGCGGCGGTGGCGGCCTGAGCCCGATCAGCCCTTGGGCAGAGCGGCGTAGAGCGCCTTGAAGCGCGCCTGCTGCTGCTTGTGGCTCACGATCGGCGCCGGATAGCCGCGGCGCTCCAGGGGGGCGATCTCACCGCTGAGCAGATCCCGGGTGGCCACGTGGCGCAGCTCCGGCAGCCAGGTGCGGATGTAGCTGGCGTCGGGGTCGAACTTGGAAGCCTGGGTGGCCGGGTTGAAGATGCGCAGGGGCTTGGGGTCCATGCCGCTGCTGGCGCTCCACTGCCAACCGCCATTGTTGGCCGCCAGATCACCATCCACCAGACGCGCCATGAAGGCGCTCTCACCCCAGCGCCAGTCGCAGATCAGATCCTTCACCAGATACGAGGCCACCACCATGCGGCAGCGGTTGTGCATCCAGCCACTCGCGTTGAGCTGGCGCATCGCCGCATCCACGATCGGCATCCCCGTGAGGCCCTCACACCAGGCCTCGTAGCGGCCCTGATGGTTCTCCCAGGGGAAGTGCTTCCACTGCGGCCGGTAGGGGCCCTCCGCCAGCTCGGGAAAGTGGAACAGGGCCTGCTGGTAAAACTCGCGCCAGGCCAGCTCCTGCTCCCACACCGTGATCGAGGCCAGGGCCTCCTCGGCGCCGCCCAGGGCCATAGCCACCGCGCGCGCCTGCTGGGCGGCCGCCCAGGCCTGGCGCGGGCTGAGGGTGCCGAACTTCAGGGCGGCACTGAGGGCTGAGGTGCCGGCCTCGCCGGGGATGTTGCGGCTTGGCTCGTACTGGAACAGGGGAATCGCGGATCCGCCGTCGCAGAACGCCTCCAGCTGCGCCAGGGCCGCCGCCTCGCCGGGGCGGCAGGGGCAGAGCTCGGCCCCCTCAAACACTGGCCCCAGCTCCCCAAGGGCTGGCACCGCCTCCAGGCGCGGCAGCTGATCCCACAGAGAGGCCCGAGGCTCCGGCAACCCGGCCACCCAGGCTTCCAAGTTCGACCCCGACGCCA
>RGNC01000292.1 GCA_010029175.1 Synechococcaceae bacterium WB8_1B_136
ATTTTTTCCCGCCGGATTTTTTTATGCTCTTGGGTAACACTTTATAGTTTGGACTCTGGGACTCCTCTTCAACTGCCAAACACGAACGAACGACTCATGGCAGATCAGGCAGTGGGGTCTCCAGCATCAATGGCAGCAAACTGCTCTTGAACCTCCAGGTGCTTGAGCAGAACCTGCTGAGCATCAAGTTCTTCGATCAGATACTGATAGGTCTCAGGGACAAAGTAGTAGTCCTTGAGTGCTTCTAACTCACCCTGAAGGTACTGAACCTTCGCCTCTTGACGCATTCTCTGAGTGTTCATAACCACCCCTGAAAGAACCCTGATGGGATCGCTTCTGGTTTCTTGAGGAAGCATTCTTCTTTCTTAATCAGGAACTTTACCAGGTCTGACTTGTTCAACTGGTAGTGATCGCATAAGAAGGTCCAAGAGACCCGAATGTGTTCTTCTCGTTGTTTGAACGATACTTGTTCTCTAATGGCGTTGGATTGGTCTCTCATCGATATCTGTGCTTGCTTATGAGTATTTATGGACGTAGTCGGGGTTATAGCGGAATCTGGAGGGTCTTATTGCTCGCTGGGTTGGGTTGGATGCTGATGGGGGATATGATGATCTCAGGTATGTTTTTAATGGGTTTCTTTCGGGATTCAGATCGGGTTCCTATGGGGTTTCAGTGGAATGTCCTTCGGACATTGCCTTCGGCATCTTCTTGTTTTGATTCTTGAGTCAAGTGGTTTGCGGTAGTGGGGTCTGATAGAACCCTCATATCCCGTTGAAACTACTGCGTAGTTATTTATAGGTTCTTAAACTTCACTTTATACCAATCCTGAAAGACTAGCGTAGTTATTCTACTTGTGCTTGTGCATCTTGTCAAGTTGACTTAAGAGAACGAATGCCCTATAATTAATCCAAGAGGATTATCGATAGAAGCAAGATGAGTTATTCTGAGTCGCCAATTGACGAGAGGTATAGGTTGAGGTTGCTGGAGTTCTACCTGGACTCTGCTGTTGAAGTGCCTTATAAGGGATGCAGGAAATGGAAGTTCATCTGCCCATTCTGTGGTTCTATGAGTTCCAAGGAATACAAGAAAAAAGAGAAGAAGGGTTCGTTGCTGTGGGATTCTCGCCAGAACTCTTGGATCTTTTCCTGTGCCAAGCATGGGAGCACTGAGTGCATGAATAGCAAGAACTTTAGCAACTTCATCAGTGCCCTAAATCCTGCTCTCGGAGAGGCGTACAGGCGTGAGAGATGGCATTCGGGTACAACGGGGAAGGGGCATAACTGCAGGGCACCACAGAGCGTTATAGGCATCACTACGGGGTCTTATGGATCAATGAGATCCAGCAATCGCCCTTGATCATCCACCAGTCGATGCCGCTTTCCAGTGCTTCGTGCCCGTTGCTGAGCAGTTCGATAGGCATCAGCAGCATTGTGCTTCTCCTGGAAGCGATGCCAGAGTCCGAACTGATCTTGCCATTCAATGTTGATGGTCACTTCATCGCCCCCACAACTCCAAACCAAGACCCGCCAACGCTGCCGACCTCCTCAGGCACGAACTAGCAGCAACCTCAGCAGCAGGTGCCTTGGATGCTGACTCCAACGGTTCCGATGCCACTGCCGAGTAGTGGAGCAGGTCGCCATCAGCGGTAGG
>RGNC01000293.1 GCA_010029175.1 Synechococcaceae bacterium WB8_1B_136
CTTCCTCGGTGCCCGCGCCGTCCACCTCAGCCTGTCCGATGGGGGGCGCGACCTCAGCTTCCGCCCCATTCCCCGGGAGGCTTGACCCACATCCGGTAGGGTGTCTGTTTGCGGTTTGTGCCGCTCCCTCGCTGCACGCCCCTCCCGTAGCCACTGAGTGGACACCCCAACCAACGCACCTCAGCCCGATGTCCCCCCAGCCGACAACCCGCGTCCCGACGCTGAGTCGGTGACGCCGGCCGAGGCGGGCGCTTCTGCCGAGCCCGGCCAGACCGGCTTCCTGGCAGGCACCCTCGACGAGCTGCGCAAGGTGGTCTGGCCCAGCCGCCAGCAGCTGTTCAGTGAATCGGTGGCGGTGATCCTGATGGTGAGCCTCTCGGCCTTCGCCATCGCCGCCATTGATCGCTTCTACGGCTGGGCCAATTCCCAGGTGTTCCGCTGATTTCCCATCCCTCTGATCCATCCGTGTCCGACGTTGACCTGACCACTGATGAGCTCGCCACTGCGGATCTGACTGCAGGCGCCGACCCGGTGATCGACCTGGCCGCCGCCGCTCCAGCCGAGGGCCGCGCCCCGATCGCCCGCTGGTATGCCGTGCAGGTGGCCTCCAGCTGCGAGAAGAAGGTGAAGGCCACCCTGGAGCAGCGGGCCGTGACCCTGGGGGTGGACAACCGCATCCTGGAGATTGAGATCCCGCAGACCCCCGCGGTGAAGATCAAGAAGGACGGCAACCGCACCAGCACCGAGGAGAAGGTGTTCCCCGGCTACGTGTTGGTGCGGATGGTGCTGGATGAAGACACGATGATGGCCGTGCGCAGCACCCCCAACGTGATCAACTTCGTGGGTGCCGAAGATCGCCGCGCCACCGGCAAGGCCCGCGGCCACATCAAGCCCCGCCCCCTCAGCCGTCAGGAGGTGGATCGGATCTTCAAGCGCGCCGCCGAGAAGAAGCCGGTGGTGAAGGTGGATCTCACCGAGGGCGATCAGATCCTGGTCACGGCTGGTCCGTTCAAGGACTTCCAGGGAGAGGTGATCGAGGTGTCGGGCGAGCGCAACAAGCTCAAGGCCCTGCTCTCGATCTTCGGCCGGGAGACCCCGGTGGAACTCGAGTTCTCCCAGATCAGCAAACAGAGCTGACACCCTGCGGCCGTCTCCCTGCGGAGGGCGGCCTCAGGTGGTTCTCCGGTTTTCGGAGACCTCCCCACCGCCGTTGCCCTAGGGTCGGCGATCCGCAGATTGCAAAAGCCGCCAGGACGATGGCAAAAAAAGTCGTAGCTGTGATCAAGCTGGCCCTCCAGGCCGGCAAAGCCAACCCCGCGCCGCCGGTGGGCCCCGCCCTCGGTCAGCACGGCGTCAACATCATGGCGTTCTGCAAGGAGTACAACGCTCGCACGCAGGACAAGGCCGGTTATGTGATCCCGGTTGAAATCTCGGTCTTCGAAGACCGCAGCTTCACCTTCATCACCAAGACCCCTCCCGCTTCCGTGCTGATCTCCAAGGCAGCCGGCATCGAGAAGGGTGCCGCCACCTCCGCCAAGGGCTCCGTCGGCGCCATCAGCCGCGCGCAGCTCGAGGAGATCGCCAAGACCAAGCTGCCCGACCTCAACTGCACCAGCGTTGACTCGGCCATGCGCATCATCGAAGGCACCG
>RGNC01000294.1 GCA_010029175.1 Synechococcaceae bacterium WB8_1B_136
GCGTCGTTCGGCTCCGCCAGCTGTGCCAACTGCGCCTGGGCCGCCTCGGCAACCGCCTCGATCGCACTGCCCCTGAGGGCCTCCAGCAGCACCTGGGCCTCCTCCAGCCGCCCGAGGGCCAACAGAGCCCGGGCGCGGTTGTCTTCAATCCAATCACTGCTGAGGCCGGCGGAACGGGCGATTTCCAACAGCTCCAACGACAGCTCTGGCCGTTGCTCCTCCCGCAGGCTGATCGCCTCCTCCAGCACCGCCTTGAGCGGATCCTCCACCGCACTCGGATCATCGAGATGACGGGGCTGGACCCCCATCCCGCGACAACTGCTTCTCAGAAAAGCCAGCATGGTGGCGCTCATCGTGCCCAGGTCGAAGCGGAGCCAGATTACGAGGCTGCAGAGGCGATCAGAACTCACAGCAGCAGTGGGAGAATCCCTGCACTCCCGGGGTAATTGCAATGGTGCCGGCGACGCCGCTCGATCTCGATCAACTACAGGCGGAGGCCCATGCACTGGAGCAGCAAGAGGCCTGGGATCCCTTGCTCAAACTCGCCCAGCGGCATCGACCACATTTTGCGGCCGACCAGCGGGTCAGCGGCTATCTCGACTACCTCGCGGGCCGCTCACTGGTTGAACTGAACGCTCCACAACAGGCCGAGCCACTCCTGCGCAGTGCGGCAGCTGCACTGCCAGAAGTGCCGTATGTGCACAATCTGCTGGGCCGCGCCCTGGCGGATCTGGAGGATTGGCTGGCGGCGGCTGCATTTTGCCTATGCCTGGCTGGAGCTGGGCCGTGCGCGCGAGGCGCTCGGCGATGCGGATGCTGCGGTGGAAGCCTTTCACCAGGCCTTGCCGGCGTTGCCAGAAAACCAATGGCTCCAGCAACGCTATCAATCGCTGCGCATCACCCAGCTCCTGCGGGTGGGAGATGGACATGCCGCTGCAGATCTGATACGCGAATGCCAGCGGTCATGGCGGATTCCATCGCTCCAGATCCAGCATTGGCTGCAGATTTCAGCGGCTCTGCTGGCCTGTGGTGGCTGGGAGCAGGCCGTTTCGGTGGCCAAGGCAATCGCAGACGGTGCTAAACAGGGCGGGCTGCCAAGCCCGCTTGGCAGCCGCTGTCCGCTTTTGTTGCAGGCCCTGGCGCTGCTGCTGGCACCCACCACCAGCGGCGATCGAAGGGTCGATCCATCCGCCCTGGCCGGTGCCCTGCAGGAGTCGCTCTGGCTCCCGAACGACAGCCGCGAGGATGCCCTCTGGACCTCCACCCTGGCGAGTTTGCTCACAGCCGCCACGGAGGGTCTCACCCTGGCGACGACCCCGGAAGACACAGACTTGCTTCCTCTGCTGCTGGCGCTGGCAGGACTCAGCAGCTCCCGGTTTCGCGACCATCAACGCGCCCTGGCGCTGCTGCAGGTGCCGCTGTCCTGGCAAGGCCTCAGCGAAGAGCAACTGCTGCAGTGCAGGGAGCGCTGCGGCCTCACCGCCATCCTGGCAGCCCAGGCAAGCGCCACCGCTATGCGACAGCTCTACAGGCAGGCCATCAGGCTCTTGCAAGCCATTCCCGCGGATCACCGCTCGCGAAGGGCAGCAGTGGCTCTGAACCAGGCACGCCTCACCCTGGCCGGTCATCATCTGCCTGCCGATCTGGGCA
>RGNC01000295.1 GCA_010029175.1 Synechococcaceae bacterium WB8_1B_136
GGTTCAACGGCCTCCTGCTCGATCTGCCGCAGGCGCCGCAGGGAGGCCTGGCCCTGCTGGAACTCGTTGAAGTTGGTGGTGAGGTGGCTGATGGGGTCGATCAGCATCAGCAGCGCCGCCACGTAGCTGCTGAAGCCCTGGCCGGTGAGGTCGCCGCTCTGGATGCGGGCGGCCCCCATCAGCAGCACCGCCAGGATGCCGGCCGCCTCCAGAAAGCCCACCACTGGATACTGCAGCGCCAGCAGCCGCTGGGTGCGGTAGCGGGCGCGGCGGTGCAGGTCGATCTCGGTTTCAAAGCGCTGCTGCAGCCAGGGTTCGGCGGCAAAGGCCCGCACCAGCGGCAGGCCGCCGATGGCCTCCGCCAGCAGGGAGGCCAGTTCGCTCACCTGCTTCTGGCTGCGCTCGGCGGCCCCCATCACCCTGGCGCCGAACAGGCTCACCAGCACTGCCACCAGGGGCGCCAGCAGCAGGGTGCCCAGCGACAGTTTCCAGTCGAGCCACACCATGTAGCCGAACACCACCACCAGCTGCAGGGCGGAGGGGGTGGTGTCCTGAATCGTCTTGTAGATCACCTCCCCCACCCGGTCGGCGTCCTCCGTGAGCCGGTAGGTGAGGTCGCCGGCGGACAACTTTTCCAGGGCCGCGAAGTCGAGCCGCTGCAACCGGGCGAACAGGCGCCGGCGCAGCTCCTGGCTCACCTGCAGGGCCGGGCCCGCCAGCAGGGTGTCCTGGCCGAACTGGGCCAGTTTCTGCAGCATGAACACCGAGAGGGCCAGGCCGATCACCCGCAGCACCCGGCCAAAGTTTCCGGCGCCAATGGCGGGGATCAGTTGGCCTGCCAACCAGGCCAGCAGCGGCCAGCAGGCCACAAACACCAGCATGCACAGTCCACCGGCCAGGAGCGTGCGGCGATGGGGCTGCAGCAGCGGCAGCAGGCGCCGGAAGCCGGCCGAGGAAGGTGCGAGCATCACGGCAAGCTATCAGTGCTGTTTTGGCCGATTCCCAACACGGTGCTGCCCCCGGCAGCGGCCCCGGGCCGATTCGCCTCGATCAGTTCCTTAAATGGCAGGCCCTGGTGGGCACCGGTGGTGAGGCGAAGCTGCGCATCCAGGGCGGCGAGGTGCGGGTGAACGGCTTCCAGGAAACCCAGCGCGGCCGCAAGTTGCGGCCCGGTGATCGGGTGGAGCTGGCCGGCCACATCGTGGTGGTGCCGAGCAGCCCTTAGGTTGGTGGGCTTCGATTCCCCTGGACGCTGTGGGCAAGGCCGTCATCGCAGGCAACTGGAAGATGCACATGACCTGCGCGCAAGCGCAGGCCTTCGCTGACGCCTTCAAGCCCCTGGTGGCGGCGCTGCCCCCGGATCGCGAGGTGGTGCTGGCCCCGCCCTTCACCGCCATCCCCACCCTCTGTGCCGCCCTCGCGGGCAGTGGCATCCACGTGAGTGCGCAGAACATCCACTGGGAGGAGAAGGGAGCGTTCACCGGCATGATCTCGGCCCCGATGCTGCTGGAGCACGGCGTAACGCACGCGATCGTGGGCCACAGCGAGCCCCGCAAGTACTACAGCGAAACCGACGAACAGATCAATCTGCGGGCCCGCAGCGCTCAGAAGCACGGGATCATCCCGATCCTCTGCGTGGGTGAGAGCGA
>RGNC01000296.1 GCA_010029175.1 Synechococcaceae bacterium WB8_1B_136
AGCAGGGCCTGAAGGTAGAGGGCATCACTCACCGGCCGGGGCCCGAGCACCGGTTCGAGGGCGGGATCGTCCACGGGGAAGCGCTCACCCGCCCGGGGCAGGGGGCGCAGGGCCAGGCCGCTGGGGCGGCGGGGATCGATCTGGCGGCTGAGCTCGTCCAGCTGCACATCGCTGAAGACCTGCCGCAGCACCCCGGCACCGGCGTTGGAGGCGCCGCCCACCAGCCAGCGCCCTGCCACCCGGTGGCAGCTGATGCCGGGCCCGTGGATCGGCCGCTGGCTGAACTGCTTGAGCACCAGGGTGGTGCCCAGCACCGTGATGCCATCGCCAGGCTGTGGGTCGGCCGCCAGCACAGCGGCATTGGCATCGGTGCTGCCAGCCATCACCTGGCAGCTGAGGGGCAGACCAAGGGCCTTGGCCACTGCAGGCGCCAGCGGGCCCAGGGGCTGACCGCTGGCGCAGATGCGCGGCAGGGCATCTGCCCAGGGCTGGGCGGCGATGGAACCCAGCCAGCACAGGCGCTGCAGATCCCAGCCCAGGCGGAGGTTGTTGCCCGCCTCGCCCCAGCGCCAGTCGCCCAGCAGCCAGCCCATCAGCCAGTCGGCCTGATGACGCAGCAGCCAGGGGCCGCACTCCCCAGCCACGGCCGCCGCCTCCAGGAGTTGCAAGGCCCGCGCCAGGCTGCCGCTGGCACTGGCGGCCGGGCCGGGCGCAGGCTCCCTGCCGGCATCCACCAGCTCTGCCGCCAACGCGGCCTGGGCGGGGCAGGCCTGGTGATAAGGCAGCGCCTTGGCCAGCGCCCCAGGCAGCAGGCTGCCATCGGGGCGGCAGAGCAGCAGGGTGCCCGAGGTGCCGTCGATGGCGACCGCCCCCACCCGGTTGCGCAGGGTTGCCGGCAGCCGGGCGCAGAGGACGATCAGGCCATCACGCCAGCCCAGGGGATCGCTGAAGCAGCCTGGGTAGGAACTGGCTTCCTCCGCCAGCACCGCTCCAGCGCCATCGAGGAGGGCCAGGCGAATCCCGCTGGTGCCGAGATCAACGCCGAGGCCAATGAGGTGACCGATGGGGTGGTGCACCGGCCTTTCGAGCGACTCGCCTCAGGCGGCAACCTGGCCAGCGGTGGCCTGCTTAAGGCTGGCGGCGATCGCCTGCACATTTTCCCAGGGCAGGTTGAGGTCGCTGCGGCCGAAGTGGCCGTAGGCCGCCACGTCCTGGTAGAAGCGGCCGCCGCGCTGCTGGGGCAGCTGGCGCAGGCCGAAGGTCTCGATGATGGCGCCGGGGCGCAGATCGAAGTGCTCCTGCACCAGGGCGGTGAGGTCGGCATCGCTGATGGCGCCGGTGCCAAAGCTCTCCACCAGGATGCTCACGGGCCTAGCCACGCCGATGGCGTAACTGAGCTGCACCTCCACCTTGCGGGCCAGGCCGGCGGCCACCAGGGCCTTGGCCACGTAACGGGCGGCGTAGGCGGCCGAGCGGTCCACCTTGGTGGGATCCTTGCCGGAGAAGGCACCACCGCCGTGGCGGGCATAGCCGCCGTAGGTGTCCACGATGATCTTGCGGCCGGTGAGGCCTGCATCGCCCTGGGGCCCGCCCACCACGAACTTGCCGGTGGGATTCACCAGGAAGCGGGTGTCCGATTTGGACGGCTT
>RGNC01000297.1 GCA_010029175.1 Synechococcaceae bacterium WB8_1B_136
CCGCTGTGCCGCCATGGTGGCTCCCCTGTTGCTCGTGGCCGGCGATGGTTTTTCCGGTTGGCAGCCCTTGAATGACACGATCATGGGTGGCAACAGCCAGGGCCGTTGTCGCGGCAGTTCCGAGGGGCTGGTGATGGAGGCCTACGTGGAGCCCGAGGGGGGTGGCTTCGTGAGCTGCCGCTCCCCCGCGTACGCCCCGCCGCTCGAACTCTCCCGCTACGGCGCCCTGGAGCTGGCGATCGACGGTGATGGGCGCCGTTACAAGCTGGCCCTGGCCTGCCGCGATGGCGTGGCTGGTCTTACCGAACTCATACCAGGCGGGCTGCGCTGGGTGGCGGAGTTCTCCACCCAGAGCAGCGGCACATCGGTGGTGACGATCCCCTTCAACCGGCTCACCCCCAGCGTTCGGGCCACGCCGGTGGGGCTGCCACTGCGCTTTGATCCGGCCGGTGTGACCCGCATCCAGGTTCTGCATTCCAAGTTCGGCGATGTCGGCGGTCGCAATCCAGGCTTCAGGCCCGGAGAGTTGCGGCTGCTGATCCGCTCGATCCGGGCCGTGCCCTGATCGTGGTGGCCCCGTCCATGTCGCCCTGGCTGGTGGCTGTGGCCAAGGCGGCCGATTTGTGCTTCAAGCCCAGCCGCCACGGGGTGCGTTTCACCGACCCAGCCGCGGAGCCACCGGGCGACGGCACCGACTGCTGCCTCCTGATCGAGGCTCGCGATCCCGACGGCACGCGGCGACCTGAGAACGATCTCGAACTGGAGATCTACCGCAGTGGAGCGGAGCTCAACCTGATGCTCACCCGCCTGGGGGATGAGCTGGCGCCGATGTTGTGGCATGGCAGCCATCCCGTCTGGATGGAGGCGAGCAGCGGCCAGCGCTGTGAGCGCCCCCCGGATGGAGCGGCCCAGGAGGCCTTTTGCCGCAGGGTTCGGGCCCTGCTGGCCGGCGAGTAGTTGCCACGTCCGCTGCCCCTGGGTGGCGCGGGGCTCAGGGGCCTGGGGCTCCTCAGAGGCTTGGGGCTCAGAGGCCTGGCTGATCCGTGACGGCGCCCTTGCTGCTGCTGCTCACCAGCCGGGCGTACTTACCGAGCACACCGGTGCGGTAGCGGGGTTCCGGCTTCACCCAGGCGGCGCGGCGCCGGGCAATCTCAGCCCCATCCACATTCAGCTGGATCAGCAACTGGTTGGCATCCACGGTGATGCTGTCGCCCTCCTGCACCAGGCCAATGGTGCCGCCCACGGCGGCTTCCGGGGCCACGTGCCCCACCACCAGGCCAAAGGATCCACCGGAGAAGCGGCCATCGGTGATCAGCGCCACTGAATCCAGCAGCCCCTGGCCCACGATCGCGGCTGTCGGGCTGAGCATCTCGCGCATGCCGGGGCCACCGACGGGGCCTTCCTGGCGCACCACCACCACATCCCCGGGCTGGATCTGTTTGGCGAGGATCGCGGCGAGGCAGGTTTCCTCGCTCTCGAACACCCGCGCCGGGCCGGTGATCACGGGGTTCTTGACGCCGCTGATCTTGGCCACCGCACCTTCCTCCGCCAGGTTGCCCTTGAGGATCGCCAGGTGACCCTTGGCATAGAGGGGGTTGGAGAGGGGGCGGATCACGTTCT
>RGNC01000298.1 GCA_010029175.1 Synechococcaceae bacterium WB8_1B_136
CCCAAACTGGCCAAGGGCGAATTCCATCTGCTGGATCTGGTGGGCCTGGAGGTGCGGCTGCTCGAGCCCAGCGGCAGCGGCAAGGCGATCGGCCGCGTGCGCGATCTGATCCATGCCGGCAATGATCTGCTGGAGGTGGAGCTGGAGGGCAGCGAGCAGCAACCCGGCCGCAGCCTGTTGATCCCCTTCGTGGAGGCGATCGTTCCCCGGGTGGACCTGGGCGAAGGCTGGGTCGGCATCACCCCGCCACCTGGGCTGCTGGACCTGGCCATCGCCCCAGAGAACAGCTGAGCCTGGTCCGGGCGGTGGCCCATCGCTTTCCCCACCTGTCTCCTGAATTCGGTACAACCTGTACACAATTCGGGAGGTGCAGGCGGCACCATGCCAGCCCGCCGGAAGGCTGCTGGAATAACGCACAGCACAGCACTCCGCTCATTCGCGATGACAGCCCTGGTTCCGGTGATTCTCTGCGGCGGTACAGGCACCCGGCTGTGGCCCCTCTCACGGGCGAGCTACCCCAAGCAATACTGGGCCCTGGCCGGATCCGGCGAGGAAACGCTGCTGCAGCAGACGCACCTCCGCCTGGAGGGCATCCCGGGGCTGGAGGCCCCGCTGTTGATCTGCAACGAAGACCACCGCTTCATCGTCACGTGATCCGCGATGCCGAGCGCTTCCGCGCCACCGTTGCCGCCGGGATCGCCAGCGCCGAGGCCGGCGCACTGGTGACCTTCGGCATCGTGCCCACAGCCCCGGAAACCGGCTACGGCTATATCGAGGCCTCCCAACCCCTCAGCACCGGAGCGGACAGCAGCCCCACCGCAGTGCCGATCGCCCGCTTCGTGGAAAAGCCTGATCGAGCCACCGCAGAACAATTCCTGGCCACAGGCCGCTTCACCTGGAACAGCGGCATGTTCCTGTTCAAGGCCAGCGCGATCCTGGCCGAACTGGAACGGCTGGCCCCCGAGGTGGTGAGTGCCTGCCGCGCCGCCCTCGCCCACGACGCCGCCGACCTCGACTTCCTGCGCCTGGAGCGGGAATCGTTCGCCGGCTGCCCCAACGTGGCCATCGACGTGGCGGTGATGGAGAAAACCCAGCGGGGGGCCGTGTTGCCCCTGGAGGCTGGCTGGAGTGATGTGGGCAGCTGGAGTGCCCTGTGGGACACAACCGACCAGGACCCGGAGGGCAACGTGCTGCGGGGCCGGGTGATCAGCGAGGGAAGCCGCAACTGCTACCTGCGCAGTGAACACCGGCTGGTGGTGGGTCTGGGCGTGGAGGATCTGGTGGTGGTGGAAACCGACGACGTGGTGCTGGTGGCCCACCGTGATCGCGCCCAGGACGTCAAGGGCATCGTGGGATTGCTGGAACAGGAGGGGGCTCCCGAGAGCAAGGCCCACCGCAAGATCTACCGGCCCTGGGGCTCCTACGACGGCGTCACCGAAGGCGACCGCTGGCAGGTCAAGAAAATCGTGGTCAACCCCGGTGCGTCCCTGTCCCTGCAGATGCACCACCACCGCGCCGAGCACTGGATCGTGGTGCAGGGCACAGCCGTGGTGGAGAAAGACGGCATGGAGCAACTGGTGGGGGAAAACCAGAGCACCTACATCCCCCTGGGCTGCAA
>RGNC01000299.1 GCA_010029175.1 Synechococcaceae bacterium WB8_1B_136
AGAAAAATAAAAAATAGAAGTTTCCAACAGTGGAAAAAGTGCGGATGTGGCGAAATGGCAGACGCCCTAGACTTAGAATCTAGTGAAGAAATTCGTGAGAGTTCAAGTCTCTCCATCCGCAATAAAAAATTTAGCTTTGTTCTTCTTCCCCGAAGTTTGCAACTTGTCCAGAATCCGTTATAATTTAAGGGGGAGTTATTCCAGAAAATAGTCGAGGAAGGAAAAAAAAATATGAAATACGTTATTGCTCAAACGTCAGGAAAACAATTTTTGCTAAAACCAGGTCAATGGTACGATGTTGACTTCATTAAGAACGGAAGTTTAGGTGATTTTATTTATCTAAATAAAATTTTATTTTTTAGAAAAAATAATCAAATTCAACTTGGAAAACCTTTTTTAGTGAATAGTCAAATTTCAGCGAAAATTATTCAGGAAGAAGTGAAAGGTACGAAAATTACCGTGTTAAAAACAAAACCAAAGAAAAAATATACACGTACACGTGGACATCGACAATCGTATACACGCGTTCAAATTGATAGTTTAGAATAAATTAAAAGAAAGAGAGAAAATTTATGGCACATAAAATGGGTGCGGGGAGTACAAAAAACACTCGCGATTCGCAGGCAAAAAGATTAGGGATTAAATGTAATGGTGGTCAAAAAGTAAAAGCTGGTTTTATTATTGTTCGTCAACGAGGAACAAAATTCAAACCTGGAACAGAAGTAGGATGTGGGAAAGATCATACTTTATACGCGTTAACGGACGGGATTGTAAATTATACTCGTTCTGGCTTTGTGAATATAATTGAAGAAACAATTAATAAATAAACGGAAAATTTTTATTTCCGTTTATCTTTTTCTTCATTTCCCTTTTTTCGTTTTCCAAACCGCATTGTTGGAGTTTTAATTCGCAACCAGAATGCTACTGAATCCGTTAACCATTCCATATATGGAATTGTGGCAAATTTTCCTCGAATTGATTGAAAATAAAGATAGCAATATCCTAAGAAGAAAATTACAAAAGTATTTAAAAAGAATACAATTGCAAGTTGTTTGTCCGTATAAATAAAAGCTCCTTGATCATAAGCCCATTTTGCGACTGGAGTCGCAATTTGACGATGAAAGAGTAAATCCCAATAACTGATGACTAACCCTTGAACCATTAACAACGCAAAGATCATTAAAATATTATATTTTACTAACTTTGAAAATTTAAACGTTGAACGGACAACCATAAACTCAATAACCACATAAGACATGAAAAACACTTTCTCAGGGCTGGCCCAAATCTTAAGAATTGGAGATTGAAGAATATAAGTAATCAAAGGAAAAATGGGCATCAGAAATTCAGGAAGATATCCCAATGAAAAGACATTATTTAAAATTGCGTAAAGTAAATCGACGACCGCAAAGAAATAAATAAAACTAAGTTGAATAATTTGAGCAATATTCGGATATTTTGTACTAAAACTTTTAAAGCCTGTTAAAATAAATTTTAAAACAGTTTTAATTTGTCGAACTGCACTCTTCCAAATAGATACGTTGTTTTTTATCATGAGCTTAATAAAATTTTAATTAACTTTTAAACTCTT
>RGNC01000300.1 GCA_010029175.1 Synechococcaceae bacterium WB8_1B_136
GGCCTGCTCCAGCCGCTCCAGCCGTTGCCAGCCGATCCCCGGGCATTCACTCCACAGCAGCCGCCACAGCCGCTGGCGCTCCCGCTCCCCAGGGCTGAGGGGCCGATCCTCTTCTCCTTGGCCGGGCAGCGCCGCGGCTGCCGGGACCATGTCTGCAGGGACCATGTCTGCCGGGACCGTTGCAGCTGGGACTGCGGATCGGCCCCGGCAAAAGGGCGCAAACAGGAGATCACCCACACCCATGCCGCTAGTACAAGCACACTAGCCTGCGGAGGGTCGCTGGCGTTATCCCGGGCCCGCCCGGAGGCGCTCCAGGGCCAGGTTGAGGTCGGCCGGAAGCTGCCGCAGCAGGCGGCGTTTGGCCGGGCCGGCGCTGAGATCCACCAGCACCAGTTCCACCCGGGCCTCCGCCGCCAGCACCTGCTCCGGCCCGATGAAGCGGCTCAGCCATGGCAGCTTCACGCCCTGGCGCGGCAGCACCCTGCTCTCCACCTCCACCACGTTGCCGTGGAGCAGGGCCTGTTTGTAGTTGATGGTGATGTGCACCACCGGCAGTTCCAGCCCCCGCGCCGCAAGGTCGGCATAGGCGAGCCCGGCTGCCCCCAGGGCCTCCACCCGCGCCTCCTCCAGCCAGGCCAGATAGGCGCCATGCCACATCACACCGGCATGGTCGGTGTGTTGCGGCAGCACCCGCCGGCGCAGGATCCAGCTGCCTGCATGTTGATGCTCCGTCACGGTGTGGGCTCCTGCGGCCTGTGGGCCTGCTGATCGGCCATAGGCTGCCCGAGCGCGTTGCCACAGCTGTGTTCCGCAACCTTCTGATCGCCGATTCCGGCAAGGGCCACGTTGAGGAGATGGTGCGCATGCTGCGCGCCATCCCCGCCGTGCAGCGGGCCCGCCTCAACCTGCTGCATGTGGTTCCCGAGCAGGCGGGTGAAAACTTCACCGAGCATTCCCAGAAGGCGGCCGGGATCGTGGCTGAGGCCGTGCAGCGGCTGGGCCTCAGCCCCAGCGAGGTGAACACGATCATTCGCCAGGGCGACACCAAGCAGACCGTGCTGAAGGTGGCCGATGAGCTCGACAGCGATCTGATCGTGATGGGGTCCCGCGGCCTGGGACGGCTGCAGTCGATCCTCAGCAACAGCGCCAGCCAATACGTGTTTCAGCTCTCCACGCGGCCGATGCTGCTGGTGCGAGACGACCTCTACGTGCGCCGCATCAACCGGGTGATGGTCACCATCGACGGCACCGGCGTCGGGGATGACGCCTTGAGGCTGGCCTGCGAGCTGGTGCGCGACATCCCCGGCGGCAGCCTCACCGGCATCCACATCAGCCGCCAGGACATCACCCCCTCCCGCGGCGGCAAGCCCCCCGCCGACGAGGTGTTGGACAAGGCCCTACAGCGGGCCCGTGGTTTGGGCGTGGAGATGAAGGCCGTGCACGGCACCGGCGATATCGGTCGCGGGGTGTGCGCTGCGGCTGCGGAGCACAAGGCCGATCTGCTGGTGATCGCCTCCCAGGACCGGCGGCCGCTGGTGGCCAAGGGCCTGGTGGATATCGATCGGCTGCTGGGCAGCT
>RGNC01000004.1 GCA_010029175.1 Synechococcaceae bacterium WB8_1B_136
CAGCCGCTCAGAAAACTTACAACACCGTCGGCTCTCGCCTTCCGTCCTGCAAGTCGCACAACAGTTCCAAGCAAACGACACGCGCTTGCCCTCCTGCTGGCTTCTGCTCGCTTGCCTTGCGGCTTGCGCGCAGTCCAAAACCATAACACCCATGGCCCAGGGCTTGTCAAGGGGGTGCCACCAGTGCCTCCGCCCAGGGCAGGAAGGTGGCGAGGGTCTGGTCATCGCGGGCCGCCAGCACCGGGAAATCGGCATGGGCCAGATCTTCACCGGGACGCAGTGCCGACGGATCACGCACCAACCAGCGCAGCGGACAGTCGAGCTCCTGCAGCACCAGCCAGGCTGCAGCCAGGTCCCAGATCTTGGGGGTGGCCTCCAGGGCGGACACGGTTTGCCCCATGGCCACGCTGACCAGGTTGAGACTGGCCACCCCCAGCAGGCGGATCTTGCCGGGAAAGCGCTGGTTGGGCAGTTTCTGCAGCACGCCGATCGACCGGCTGCAGAGCGAGGCACAGCCGGCCGCCTGATTGCGCAGGGCTGGAGGCAACAGCGGTTTGCCCTTGCGCCAGGCTCCACGCCCCCGCACCGCCACGATGCGCTGGCGCAGCGGCGGCACATCCAGGATCGCCAGCACAGGCACGCCGTTCTCAAAGCGGGCCAGGGAAATGGCCCAGTAGGGGATGCCGGCCGCAAAGTTGGTGGTGCCATCGAGGGGATCCACCACCCAGTAGGCATCGCTGCGGGGCACCAGCTTGCTGCCCTCCTCGCTCAACACCCCTTCACCGGGGTAGAGCTGGGCCAGGCCCTCCACCAGGGTGGCGTCGCTCCAGCGATCACAGGCCGTGATCAGGCTGCCATCGGCCTTGGCTTCGGAATCCAGCTGGCCGAAGTCGTCACGCTGACGCTCCGCCACCTGATCGATCAGAGCCTCGAGGCGCTCCAGGCCGGCGGGAAGGGCGGTGGTGACAGCGGTCATCCGAGCTCTGCAGCAAGAACACGATCGAGGGTGCGGCCCGTGTCCTCTCGGAACTGCCGCAGGTTGAGGCGGGCCAGCAGGGCCAGGGCCAGAAAGGCAATGGCCGCCTCCACCAGCAGCACGGCGGCATAGGAGACATAGCCGGCGCCATGGCCCGGCTGGAGCCCCCGGGCCAGATCCAACAGGCCGCCACCGAGAACTTTGCCAAGGGCGCGGGAGAGGGCTTGGGCCAGGCCCCACACCCCCACAAAGGTGCCGGCGGCTTCCGGCAAGGTGAGGTCGAGCATCAGGCACAGGGTGCTGTTGGTGCCGATCCCCGAGGCCAGGCCAAACAGCACCATCACCAACTTGAGCAGCTCCGGGCGGGCGGTGAGCCCCACCAGCACCAGCAGCAGCAGGCAGGCCAGGATCAACTGGCAGCCGAGGCGTGCGCTGGCGAATTTCCCCAGGCGCGGCACCAGCCAGAAGCCAGCCAGCAGCAGGCCCACCAGGGTGCCCACTCCCCAGAGGGCGCTGAGGGCGGCGGTGGCTCCAATCGGCATGCCGAACACCTCCGCCCCGTAACTCTCCAGGATCGGATCCTGGAGAAACAGGGCCAGGGTGAAGGCCAGCAGAAACGCAAAGAACACCAGCACCTGGCGGCTGGAGGTGATCAACTGCCAGGCCTGCTGCAAACCAATGGCGTCGTCGCGCTCCCGGCTGGTGCTGATGCCAGGGCGGCTGGAGCCGGCCTCAGGCTCCATGCCCCAGGTGGCAACCAGGGTGAGGACCACCACCACCAGCGCCACCCGAGCCATGAACCCCAGCAGCACCGGCTGCAGCACCGCTGGATCGGAAACCCCATCCAGCCCCTTCAGGCTGATGGCGGTGGCGATCGCCCCCACCACGATGCCAACGGTGAGCAGACACCAGATCAACCCCACGGCCCTGGGGCGCTCCTGTTCATCGGTGAGGTCGATCACCAGGGCCAGATAGGGGGTGGTGGCAAGGGAAACCGCCAGCCCATACAGGGCGAACAGGCCGCACAGGGCGGCGATACCCCAGGCGATCGCCGGCTGAGAACCACTCTGAAAGGCCCCGTGCAGCTGAAAGATCAGCGGAATCGACAGCACCGCCAGCCCACAGAAGAGCAGGGAGCCCAACCAGATGTAAGGGGTGCGGTGACGGCCGGCCAGGGGATGGGCATCAGACACCTGGCCAAACAGAATCCGGGAAGGGGCCATGAACTGCTCGAAGGCCAGAGCACCTCCCACCAGCAGACCGGGGAAGTCGAGCTCGCTCAACATCACCCGATTGAGCAGGCCCGCAAAGATCACGGCCAGGCAACCGAGACACCCCTGGAACAGGCCCAGGCGCAGCAGGCGGGGGAGGGGAAGATTCAGCTGGCCACCCAGAGCTGAGATGTGAGATTAGAACGACCAGGAAAGATCAGGAACCTGCCTGATCGAGCCGCTTGACATTGGCCAGGCAGGCGGGCTGCAGGGGTTCGGGGGGCACCGGTACATCCACTCCGGTGGAGGGCTTGGTGGATGGCAGCGAGGGGGGCTGACACACCGCCACCTGATCGAGGCCGGTGCGGCGCCGCAGCTCCGCCAGGTTGGAGTTGTACTCCGCCAGGGCGGTGGCGTAACGCACTTCCGCCTGGGTGAGATCGCGCTGGTTGTCGACCACTTCCCGCTGGGTGCTCACGCCGGCCTGGAAGCGCAGACGGGCGAGCCGCAGGGATTCCCGGGCAGATGCCACCTCGCGGGAGGTGGTTTGGATGTTGCGATTGGCGCGGCCGAGCCGGTAGAAGCTCTGCTCCACATCAAAGCGGATCTGATCGCGCGCTTTGGCGAAGTTGAAGGAATTCTCCTGGGCCTTCTGTTTCGACTGCCGGTACTGGGCCCGCGCGGCCCCACCATCAAAGATGTTCCAGGTGACATTCATGCCAACGGAATTGGTGACGGCCCAACCGGAACTGCCGGGCAGATCCACCAACACCCCTTCGTTGCCGTTGTAGCGGTTGCCGATGAGGGAATTGAAGATGTTCAGGAACGGCTGCACCTGGCCCAAGGCCGTGTTGGCCTGGCTGTTCGCCACCGAAATCCCCAGAATCGCGTTGTCCAGTTCTTCGCGGAAGGCATAGGCGGCGATGATGCTCTCCTGCATCGAGGGCGTCCACACCCCCAGGGGCCGCAGCGGCTCCTTGGCCGTGGGCGTGATGTTCTGGGGAAGATCGAGCAGGCGGGCCAGATCACGGCGAGCGATGCTCTGCTCGGAAAGGGAATCGGTGAGCAGTTGCTGGTCGCGAGCCAGCTGGGTTTCAGCCTCGAGAACCTCCAGCTTGGTGGCCACGCCCGCCTGGAAGCGAGCCCGGGCATCCCGCAGGCTCACGAGCGAGGCCCGCACCGATTCCTGGCCAATGCGCACCCTGTCGTCGCTGAGCTGCAACTGGAAGTAGGCCTGGGCCGACTGCAGCCGCAGCTCGCGCAATGCAATCAGGTATTGGTTTTTGGCCTGCTCAAACTGATCCCGGGCCGCCGAAATCTGCGGAACCCGCTGAGGATTGATCAGGGCCCACTGGGCGGTGAGTGTGGCGGCCAGGGCCCAGCGACTGGTGCTGGTGTAGTTGGTGGTGAGCGGGTCGTTGAACAGGTTGTTGATGACGGGCTGGCTGGCATCCGGATCAAAACTGCTGCGCTGGGAGCCGCCGGTGTAGGTGGGGAGGGCTCCCGCATTCAGGTTGAGGGTGGGATACCAGAGGGAGATCTGAGCGCGCAGATTCGACTGGGCCTGATCCACCTGGCTGGCAACGGCCTTGAGATTGGGGTTGTTCACCTCAGCCAGGTTTTCCACCTCCCGCAGGCCCAGGGGCCGCAGCTCCTTGATGCGCACCTGTTCCGCCGCGGTGGGCAGGGCCAACGTGGCTGGAGCCGCCAGGCGCTGCAGATCAGGATCGAGCCTGGTGGCAGCCGGTGGCAGAACCGCCGGATTCGACTTCGGACGGGAGCCCTTGACGGACTGCGCCTGGGGCAACGCCTGAGGCAGGGGGTCGCGGCTCGCCGCGGCGGGAAGCTCCGCTGGAGCGGGGACTGGAGCAGAAACTGGAGCGGTCTGCGCATGGAGCGCAGATGTGCTCAGGGGCACCAGGCAGGCTCCTGAAAATGCAAGCCACGCCTTGAACGACCGTGCCACTGACGCTGCGCTCGCAAAAATCACTTGGCGGAGTTTAGTGAACCGGGACGGCTCCGGACAGGCAGGCGGCCACGATGTCATCCGCCCCATGCACTAGCCGCACGAGCACAGGCAGCTGGGCGGCAACGGTTTCCAGCCGTTGATCGTCGAGAAACACCGGTTCACCCTGCCGCAGCATTACGGCAGGCAGCAGCAGTTCGTCGCCCAGATCACAGCCCTGCAGGCCGGCCAGCAGATCGGAGCCGGTGAGCAAACCGGTGACCACCTGATCCTGGCCCCAGTAGGGGCTGGGGAGGCCATGCAGGATCAACTCCATGCCCTCCACGGCATTGATCCGATCCACGGCGGGCTGCAGGGCCCCTGCCACCAGCTGCCCCACCACCCAGCTCACACGCCGCCGGCCCCGCAGGGAGGTTGGCAGCTGCCGCGTGGCCTCATCCATCGCCTCCAGGAACGAGCGGATGCTGCCCACACCATTGCCCTCCTGGGGCAAGTCCTCGTAGCTGGGGCGGGGGGGCAGGGGCAGACCAGCCATCAGGTACCACTCATCCGAGAGCCAGGCAAAACGGCTGCCCAACTGCTTCAGGAAGCGCGCCTGCAGCGGCTCCACCTGGGCAATCACCCGGCGGGCACAGGCAGGATCCACCGCCACCAAGCCATCAGCGTCCGGTCGGTAGCGGGTGAGCCCCACGGGCACCACCGCGGCCGAGAGCACCGCCGGCCAATCCCCCGCCGCAAACCCCGCCAGATCCGTGAGGGTGCGCTCCAGGGCGGCACCATCGTTGAGCCCGGGGCACACCACCACTTGGGCGTGGATCTGCAGCTGCCGCTCGGCGAACCAGGCCAGCTGCTCCATCAGCAGCGCGGCGCGGGGGTTCACCAGCAGGCGGGAGCGCAGCTCGGGCTCCGTGGCATGCACCGACACGAACAGCGGCGAGAGGCGCTGCGCCTCGATGCGTTGCCAGTCGGCAGCCGTGAGATTGGTGAGGGTCAGATAGGAGCCATAGAGAAAACTCAGCCGGTAGTCGTCGTCCTTCAGATAGAGGCTGCGGCGATGGCCCGGCGGCTGCTGATCGATGAAGCAGAACGGACAGTGGTTGTTGCACTGTTTGAGGCCATCGAACAGGGCCTCGGTGAAGCCAAGCCCCAGCCCCTCATCGGCATCCTTCTCCAGCTCCACCACGTGAACGGTGCCGTCGGGGTCCTGCACCTCGAGGGTGAGCTCCTCCTCCCCCACCAGAACCTGCAGATCGATCAGGTCGCGGGGACGCACGCCGTTGATGCTCAGAAGCTTGTCGCCGGGTTGGATGCCCAGCTCATCGCCGATCGAACCCGGCTCGACGCTGTGCACCACCGCAGGCTGAGGCAGGCGGGCTTCAGCCCCCGGCTCCGCCAGGGTGACGCCCGCTGAGGGTTCCTTCCACACGGGCCTGAAGGTGGTGCAACAACATCCCTCAGTTTGAGCCCGCAGCCAGACGACCTGCGAACAGCAGCAGGCTCAGGCCGAACACCAACCTGTAGCCCACAAACCACCAGGTGCTGTGGTTCTGCAGAAACCTCAGCAGCCAGGCAATCGCCAGCCACGACACCACGGCCGCCGAGACAATCCCCACCAGCAGCGGCAGCGCTCCACCGCTCAGCGGCTGGCTGAAGGCATCCTTCAGCTCCACCAACCCCGCCAGGGTGATGGCCGGAATGCCCAGCAGAAAGGAGAAGCGAGCCGCATCAGCCCGGCGCCAGCCATCGAACAGGGAAGCCGTGAGGGTGCTGCCGGAGCGGGAGACGCCGGGGATCAAGGCCAGGGCCTGGGCCAACCCCACCAGCAGCCCGTCGCGGGGCACCACCTCGCCGAGCAGGCGGCGGCGGCGGCCCAGCTGCTCAGCGAGAGCCAGCAGCAGCGCCATCACGATCGACACGATGCCGATCGAGGGCAGGCTGCGCAGGGGCGAGTGGTCGAAATCCGGCAGGAAGGCCTTGATCGCCAGGCCCGCCAGCACGATCGGCACCGTGCCGATCAGGATCGCCACCCCCAGGCGCGCCGAGGGATCGCTCCACTGGCCGCCGCGGGCGGCCCGCGCCACCCCGGCAACCACCTCCAGCAGATCACGCCGGAAAAAGGCGATCACCGCCACGATGCTGCCGAGTTGGATCACGGCGGCGGTGCTGCTGATCGGCAGGAATTCCGTGAGGCCCTGCACCACCCCCAGCACCAGATAGCGCCAGCAGGCCTCAAGCAACCCCGGGGTTTCAGCTGAGGCCAGAGGAACCATGGCAGATGCAGACGTGCTGCGCCGACCCTATGGCCAAGCGCAGCCCATGGCCAGCCATGGGCCGCGCCTCCCCACCCTTAAGGTTGATCACCTTTCTTCACAACCAGGTGATCGGGGTTCCATCCAGCCTTGCCACTGGCTCAGGTCTTGCCACTGGAACCGTGGTGACCAGCGGGCGCTCTCCCGCCAGGGCCGAGTGGTCCGCTGAGCTGATGGCGGCGCTGCTGGTGGCCCTGCCGGTGTTTCTGCAGGCCCCCTGGGTGCGGCTGGCCCCCTTCAGCGCAGCCCTGTTCACCGCTCCGCTGCTGGCGGCGGGGATCCTGCTGACCAAACGCCGACCCGGGGGCTGGTCCGCCGCCGGTCCGTTGCTGGTGGGCTTCAGCGGCAGCTGGCTGGGGGGCTGCCTGTTCTGGGGCTGGTGCCGGCTACATCCCCTGCTGCACCTGCCGATTGAGGCCTTCGCCCTGCCTTTGGCCCTCGGTGGCCTGCGGGGCCGCTGGCGACTGGCGGCCAGTTTCTACCTGGCATCACTGCTGGGCACGGCCTGCACCGATGGGGTGATGGCGATCACCGGCGTGATGCGCTCCTGGACGCTGGTGCTGGAGGCCCCCATCGCCGAGGCCGCACCGCTCCTGCAGCAGGCTGCCCTGGGGGTCCTGGCCCCCCTGCCCCTGGCGGTGGTGAGCGGGGCGGCCCTGGTGCTGATGGTGCTCTGCAGGCGCGGCTGGGACCATCCCGATCCCGCCTGGCGTCTGGCGGCTGCAGCCCTGGCCACCACCCTGGCGGTGGATGGCCTGTTTCTGGCCGCCGCCCTCTGGGCGCCCCAGCTGAGTGGCCTGATCTGAAGAACTGCAAAAGCCTGCCGAGCCAGCCTCGGGGCTGCCACGGCTCGCCTGTAGGTTTGCAGGGCTAGCTGCCTGGCAGCCCTGTGGTTCCCGTTCAGACGGAGTTTTCGATGAAACGGCTGGTTTCCTGGCTCATGAGTGGCGTGCTGCTGGCCGGCCTGCTGCTCACCCTGCTGGTTGCTCCTGCCGCTCAGGCCGCAGACACCCGCAATGTGGCCGATGAGAAGATCGCCGAGCGTGGCGGCAAGGTGGACCTCAACAACTGCTCGGTGCGCCGTTTTCAGGCCTACCCCGGCATGTACCCGACCCTCGCCGGCAAGATCGTGCTCGGCGGTCCTTACACCAGCGTCGACGACCTGTTCAAGCTCGATCTCACCGACCGGCAGAAGGAACTGGTGGAGAAGTACAAGGACAACTTCACGGTGACCCCCCCTGCCATCGCCCTCAATGAGGGATTCGATCGCATCAACGACGGCCAATACCGCTGAACCCAACCGCCATTTGCGCGACAGCTTCAGGTTCTAGATTGCCGTCATGGTGAAAGCCGTCGGGCCGTCCCGGCGGCTTTTTTATTGGCCCGATGCCTGAGCACCCGCAAATCTGGGACGTGATCGTGGTGGGGGGCGGTGCCGCCGGGCTGATGGCGGCCCTGGAGCTGCCCCCAGGGCTGCGGGTGCTGCTGCTCAGCAAAGAGAAGGCCCCCCGCTCCGCCAGCCGCTGGGCCCAGGGGGGCATCGCCGCCGTGACCCGGCCCGAGGACAGCTTCGCTAGCCATGTGGCCGACACCCTCAAGGCTGGGGGTGGCCTGTGTGATCCTGCGGCGGTCGCCTTGCTAGTGCACCAGGCACCGGCCTGCGTTGCGCGGCTGCTGCAGCTGGGCATGGACTTCGACCACAGCGGCGACACCCTCAGCACCACCCTGGAGGCGGCCCACAGCCATCGCCGCGTGCTCCACGCCCAGGACCGCACCGGCGGAGCGCTGGTGGATGCCTTGGAGCGGGAGGTGCTGCGTCGGCCGGGCCTGGAGCGGCACCAGGGCGCCGTGGCCCTGCAGCTGTGGGTGGAGCAGGGCCGCTGCTGCGGCCTGCAGCTGATGGATCAGCGCGGCGTGCGCTGGATCCCCGCCAGGGCCGTGGTGCTGGCCACCGGCGGAGGCGGCCACCTGTTCGCCAACACCACCAACCCGCCCCAGGCCAGCGGCGATGGGGTGGCCATGGCCTGGCGGGCCGGGGCCGCCATCCGCGATCTGGAATTCGTGCAGTTCCATCCCACGGCGCTGATGCTGCCGGGGGCCCCCCACTTTCTGATTTCGGAGGCCGTGCGCGGCGAGGGCGCCCGCCTGCTGGACGATCAGGGGGAAAGCCCGGTGGCCCAGCTGAGCGGCGGCAACCTGGCCCCGAGGGATGCCGTGAGCCGGGCCCTGGTGCTGCGCATGCGTGAGCGACGCCTGCCCCACCTCTGGCTGGATCTGCGGCCCGTGGGCAGGGATCGCCTGGAACGCCAGTTCCCCACGATTCTGGGGCGCTGCCGCGACCTGGGGCTGGAGCCCACGGCGGCGCCGATCCCAGTGGCGCCAGCGGCCCACTACTGGATGGGCGGCATCCGCACGGATCTCCAGGCAGCCACCAGCATCGCCGGGCTCTATGCCGTGGGGGAGGTGGCCAGCACCGGTGTCCATGGCGCCAATCGGCTGGCCAGCAACTCACTGATGGAATGCCTGGTGTTCGCGCGCCAACTGCGGCAGATCGACCTGGCGGATCCGCTGCCCCTGGGGGCCCGGCAGGCCGTTGGCGCCGCTGCCGAACCGCCGGGGTTTAGCCAGGAGCAGTTGCGGCACCAGATCGAAGCGCTGCGCCAGCGCTGCTGGCTGGTGGCCGGAGTGGAACGGCGCCCATCGCCCCTGCGACAGGAGCACCGCAAGGTGCGGCAACAGCGCCTGCAGCTGGAGGCGGAACCGCTGCTGCGGCGGGTGGCCGGCCTGCAGCCGCAGCAGCAGCTGGAGCTGGATGCGCAACAGCGGCCATGGCTGCTGCTGGCCCACAACCTCCAACAGCGGCTGCTGGTGGCTGAACTGCTGATGGAGGCTGCCCTGTTTCGGGAGGAGAGCCGTGGTGGCCACTACCGGGAGGATGCCCCCGCGGCGCAGCCGTTCTGGCAACGCCACAGCCTGCAGCTGCGGGGCCAGGGCATCCGCACCGAGGCCATCGGCCGTCAGTAGGCGGTGGAGCCCTTGTAGCCGCTCAGCTCAGCCAGCTTCTGCAGCGGCTTCACGCCGGAATCCAGCTTGCCGTTGATCTCCCAGGTGGGGTAGCCATCGATTTTCTTGGTGTCGCACAGGGCTTTCTGGCTGTTGCGTCCATCGGGAGCGCACTCGATCACCGTGAGTTTCTCGGTGGCCTGGCGCCCGAACAGCTCCTTCTGCTCATGGCAATGGGGGCACCAGTAGGCGGTGTAGATGCGGGCTCCACTGCTGGTGAGGTATTCCGCCAGGGCCACCTTGGCCGGAGAGCTCTCGGCCTGCACCGGCGGAGCCACCCCCTTGCCGAGCTCCACGGCCGGCTTGCCCGCTGAAGCGGCCCAGCCCAGGCTGATCACCCCCACCACCAGGGCCGTGATCACCCCACGGAACACCAACTGGCCCCGGTCGTCCCACTCGCCGCCGATCAGGCTGAGCACAAACAGGGCCAGGCTCAAGCTGGCGGAGAGGATGCAGAAGGGGCAGCAGTCGCGGATGCCGAAGGCCATCACCCCCAGCAGCACGGCGCTGAACACCGCCATGGCGGTGCTGAGCAGGAACAACCCCCACCAGCTGCGCTGGCTGAGGTTCACGCGGGCCTCCCCCTGAAGCACGAGGGGCACCACCGCCATCAGCAGGATGGCGGCGTAGGCCAGGCCGCCGAACAGGGAGAGGGGCTGGCCGAACAGGCTGCCCCAGGCGCTGGAGAGCACCTTCTCGCAGCCGTTGCAGCCGAAGAAGCCCTGGCTGCTGCAGCTGAGAGCCCCCAGCAGGCCCCACTTCTTGAGGGTGATGGAGCCGGTGTCAATCACGCCGATGGTGGCCAACACCGCCATGGCCACCCGCACCCATTTGCGGCCAGGGTCACTGCGGCGCCGGCTGCTGCCAAGGCGCTCGCTCAGGCGGGAGGAGGTCACAGGGGCAAAGCGGTCTGGAGGGATTGTGGCAGTCCCTGCTCAGTAGGGTGAAGGATTGGCCGGCGCGCGGCCGCATCCGCCCAGACAGCAGCCCGCCATCGGATCGCCCCACCCATGAGCCAGAGCACCAGCGACGCCGGAACCCGCCAGACGCCAGCCCCCGGCAAGACGGTGGCCTTCGCCCACCTGGGCTGCGAGAAGAACCGGGTGGACACCGAGCACATGCTGGGGCTACTGGCCGAGGCGGGCTACGGGGTGAGTGCCGACGAGGCCGACGCCAACGTGGTGGTGGTGAACACCTGCAGCTTCATCCAGGAGGCGCGGGAGGAGTCGGTGCGCACCCTGGTGGAACTGGCGGAGCAGGGCAAGGAACTGATCATCGCCGGCTGCCTGGCCCAGCACTTCCAGGAGGAGCTGTTGGAGAGCCTGCCGGAGGCGAAGGCGATCGTGGGCACCGGCGACTACCAGCACATCGTGAGCGTGCTGGAGCGGGTGGAGGCCGGCGAGCGGGTGCACCAGGTGAGCGCCAACCCCACCTTCGTGGGGGATGAGCACCTGCCCCGCTACCGCACCACCAGCGAAGCGGTGGCTTATCTCAAAGTTGCCGAGGGCTGCGACTACCGCTGCGCGTTCTGCATCATTCCCCACCTGCGCGGCGACCAGCGCTCCCGCCCGATCGAGAGCATCGTGGCCGAGGCCCAGCAGCTGGCGGCCCAGGGGGTGCAGGAGCTGGTGCTGATCAGCCAGATCACCACCAACTACGGCCTCGATCTGGCCGGCAAGCCGCAGCTCGCCCAGCTGCTGCGGGCCCTGGGGGAGGTGGAGATCCCCTGGATCCGCGTGCACTACGCCTACCCCACCGGCCTCACCGCCGAGGTGCTGGCGGCCTACCGCGAGGTGCCGAACGTGCTGCCCTACCTGGATCTGCCGTTGCAGCACAGCCACCCGGAGGTGCTGCGGGCCATGAACCGCCCCTGGCAGGCCGATGTGACCGGCGGCGTGCTGGCACGCATCCGCGAGCAGCTGCCCGAGGCGGTGCTGCGCACCACCTTCATCGTGGGCTTCCCCGGCGAAACCGAGGAACACTTCCAGCACCTGCTCGACTTCGTGGCCGAGCAGCAGTTCGACCATGTGGGCGTGTTCACCTTCTCGCCCGAAGAGGGCACTCCAGCGGCTGAGCTGCCCGATCAGGTGCCAGCGGAGGTGGCTGCCGAACGCAAAGACCGGCTGATGGCCCTGCAGCAGCCGATCGCCGCCGCCCGCAATGCCGCCTGGGTGGGCCGCATCGTGGATGTGCTGATCGAGCAGGAGAACCCCAGCAGCGGCGAGATGATCGGCCGCTGCAGCCGCTTCGCCCCCGAGGTGGATGGCGAAGTGCGGGTGCTGCCCGGCGAAGGGGGCCTGTCCGCCGCCCCGGGAACCCTGGTGCCGGTGCGCATCACCGCCGCCGACACCTACGACCTGATCGGTGAAGTGGTGGGGGCGAAAGCGATGGTGGGCGATGCGCTCGCCGCCCGCCGGACAGGGGCTTGAGCCGGGTCGTCCGCGCCGTTCAACGGCCACGCCAGACGCTCGGGCGGATCCGCCGCCAGCTCACCCGCCACCAGCGCACCACCTTCCTGCTGGCCTCAGGGGTCAGCACGGCGGGGTCCTTCGCCGGGCTGACGGCCAAGGGCTGGCTGTTGATGGAGGGGGCCGGCAACCCGCTGCTGCTGGCCCTGCACTTCGCCTTCCTCACCCTGCCCACCCTGGCGGTGAGTGGCCCGGCCGGGGTGCTCACCGACCGCATCGGCAGCGAGCGGGTGCTGATCCGTGCCCAGTGGGCCCTGTTCGCCGCCGCCGTGCTCGGCACCGTGGCCATCCCCCTCAGCAGCGGCAGCCTCCAGGACGCCCTGCTGCTGCTCAGCACCCTGGGCATCGGCGTGGCCAGCGCCTATGAGCTCACGGCCCGCAACAAGTACGTGGCGCTGCTGGTGGAGGAACCCCAGCAGCTGGGGCCCTACCTGGCCAGCTTCTCGGTGATCTTCAACGTGGGCAAGCTGGTGGGTCCACCGATCGGGGGGCTGCTGCTGGCCGCCACCGGCCCCACCCTCGCCCTTGGCCTCGATGCGGCCAGCTACCTGCTGCCAATCACCACGCTGCTGTGGTTGATGGCACCCAACCGGCAGAGGGAGCGGCGCAGCGCGCTGGGGGCCGCCTCCAGCCTGATCAGCGCCTGGCGCGGCTGCGGCAGCCAGCTGCGGCACGTGCTGGTGTTCACCGGCCTGGCCTGCCTGGTGGGCTTCTTCCACCCGGGGCTGGCACCACTGATGGCGCTGAAGCTGCTGGGACCGAGCCCGCTGGCGCTAGGACTATTCACCAGCCTGATCGCCGCCGGCAGCATCAGCGGCGGCGTGCTGCTGCAGCGGCGGGCCGTGATCCTGGGCAGCCGCCCCGGCCTGTTGCTCGGGGCGAGCACCCTGATCACCGGCCTGGCCCAGCTCGGCCTGGCCTTGCAGGGGCCGCAGTGGTGGGAGCTGGCGATGGCCTTTCTGATCGGCGGCGGCACCGCCTGCCTGCTGGCTGGCACCAATCTGATCATCCAGGTGCATGCGCCCCAGGTGCTGCGGGGCCGCATGGCCGGCCTTGGGCAGATCGCCTTCCTGGGCGGCGGCGGCCTGAGCGGATTGATGGCGGCAGGGCTGAGCCTCAGCCTGCCTCAGGGCATCTGGGGCTGCTTCGCCCTGCTGGGCAGCCTGGGAGCCGTGCTGGGCTGCTGGGAGCTGGCGCGGCACCGGGGCACCCGGCTCGGGGAAGCCCGGCTCGACTGACGCCGCTTCGAGGCTGGTGCGGCCCTGCGTAGGGCCTCAGATCAGCTTGATGCCGCGCAGCACGAAGGAGATGGCGGCGGCGGCCACCAGGCCGGCACCGACGAGTGCGAGGTAGATCACCGGACCCATGGCGGAACCGCAACAAGACGTGGGGCCATTACAGCAGAGAGCCCCCATGGCCCGGCGCGGCGCCTAGGGTTGTGCAACAACCTTCGGTTCGCCCTTCCCGGGTCTGGCCGCCGGTCGGATCCAGGTGAGAGGACCAGCGACGGCATGCGCACACTGTTCATCTACCCCGAGTTCCCGAAAACCTTCTGGAGCTACGAGAAGATTCTGGAGCTGGTGAACAGAAAGGTGCTGCTGCCACCGCTGGGTCTGGTGACCGTGGCGGCCCTGCTGCCCCAGCACTGGGAGATGAAGCTGGTGGACCGCAACGTCCGCGAGGTGGAGGAGGCGGAATGGGCCTGGGCCGAGCTGGTGGTGATCTCGGGAATGATCGTGCAGAAGGCCGACATGGCCGTGCAGATCGGCAAGGCGAAGGCCCGGGGTCTGCCCGTGGCCGTGGGCGGGCCCTTTGCCAGTTCCACACCCGATGCCCCCGAACTGGAGCTCGCCGATTTCAAGGTGCTCGACGAGGGTGAAATCACCCTGCCGCTGTTCATCGAGGCGATCGAACGGGGTGAGGCCAGCGGCCGGTTCAGCGCCAACGGCGACAAGCCCGACGTGACGGGCACACCGGTGCCGCGCTTCGACCTGCTGGAGCTGGATGCCTACGACTCGATGAGCGTGCAGTTCTCCCGCGGCTGCCCGTTCCAGTGCGAGTTCTGCGACATCATCGTGCTGTATGGGCGCAAGCCCCGCACCAAGACCCCGGAGCAGCTGATCGCCGAGTTGCAGGCCCTTTACGACCTGGGCTGGCGGCGGGCCATCTTCCTGGTGGATGACAACTTCATCGGCAACAAACGCAACGCCAAGCTGCTGCTACCAGCCATCAAGCAGTGGCAGATCGAGCGGGGCTACCCCTTCAGCTTCACTACCGAAGCCTCGGTGGACCTCGCCTCCGACGACGAGATGATGCAGATGATGGCCGAGGCCCGCTTTGAAGCGGTGTTCCTGGGCATCGAGACCCCCGATGAAGCCAGCCTCTCGGTGGCCGGAAAGCACCAGAACACCCGCAGCTCCCTCGAGGACTCGGTGGATCGGATCACCTCCTTCGGCATCCGGGTGATGGCCGGTTTCATCATCGGCTTCGACGGCGAGCAGCGCGGCGCCGGCGACCGGATCGTGCGCTTCGTGAGCCGCACCGGCATCCCCGCCGCCATGATGGGCATGCTGCAGGCCCTGCCGAACACTGGCCTGTGGCATCGCCTGGAGAAGGAAGGTCGGCTGATCCAGGAAAAGGCCGACGCCAAAGGCGTCAACCAGACGAACCTGCTCAACTTCGTGCCCACCCGGCCGATCCGCGACATCGCCAACGAGTACGTGGATGCCTTCTGCCGGCTGTACGAACCCAATGCCTACATCGACAGGGTGACGCACTACTACACCAAGGTGGGCACACCCCGCTGGAAGGCGTTCTACCGGGCCGAGAACTCCGACAAGCCACCCCTGCCGCCCATGAACGACATCAAGGCTCTGGCCACGGTGATCTGGCGCCAGGGCTTCAAGCGCAACACCCGCCTGCGCTTCTGGAAATCGATCGCCAAGATCGCCAAGCGCAACCCTGCCAACCTGGAGCAGTTCGTGGTGACCCTGGCCCACAACGAGCATTTCCAGGAGTACCGGGCGGTGGTGACCCGCGAGATTCAGCAGCAGCTCTCGGCCCTGCCGCCGGAACCGCCCCCGACCCCGTCGCTGTCCAACCGGGAGCTGCAGCCGGTCTGACCCGGTTCAGTCCTGCAGGTAGTCGCCGCCCTCCTCAAGGCATCGCTCCGCCTTCTGGAGCTCCCGGCCCAGGTAGAGGGCGTGATCCAGGCGACTGATCGGATGGGGACCCTCACCCTCGGTGAGGGCCATGCCCAGCTCCTTGGCGGAACGTGCCCGATAGACCGCCAAGGGCTGGCGCGGGCCGGCGCCCCGGCAGCTGATCACCGCACCGCTGTCGGGATCGGTGGCCAGGCCACGCTCGTCAATAGCATTGCCGTAGTGCTCCGCGATCAGCTCTCCGGCCTCGCGATCCAACTTGATCAGGAAATAACCGGACGGATCGAGGGCGATGAAGCGCGCGGAGAGCCGCCCATCCAGCTCCCGGCGCTGCTCAGCGGTGAAAACTGCCATTGGCGGATGCTACGCAGGGGCTCGTCTCACCCAGCTGCGGAGAGGTCCAACGGCGCTGCACGGAAGGGCAAGTCGGCATTGATGGCATCGATCTCCGCCAGCTGCTGGGCATTGGCCTCCGGCAGCCAGCGCCGCACGATCGCATCAAACCGGGGATGGCACCAGCGGTGCAGGCTGGCGTGGGGCCGGGCGATGAAGCCGCGCCGGCGCTTGTGACTGCCGCCGGCACCGGGATCGAAATCCCGGATGCCGCGCTCAATCGCCCAGGCGATCGGGGCGTAGTAACACACCTCGAAGTGCAGGTTCTCGATCTCCTCATCGCTGCCCCAGTAGCGGCCCCACAGCTGCTGATCGGTCTGCACGCACAGCGACATGGCCACCGGATCCAGCGGATCGCCCCGGTGGGCGCTGAACAACACCAGATGGCGGCGCAGATCTGGGTCGGCCCCCAACTGCTCGAAGAACGCCTCACTCAGATATTTGCTGCCCCATGGGCCCCAGCGCGCGCAGTGCTGCTCGTAAAACCCGTGCATGCGCCGCAGCAGGGCCCCGGGGATGGCCTCCCCCACCACCGGCGTGACGGTTAGCCCGGCCTCGGCCACCGCCCGCCGCTCCCGCTTGATGTTGCGGCGCTGGTTGGCGTTGAAGCTGGCCAGGTAGTCGTCGAAGTGGCGGTAGCCGTGGTTGCTCCACAGGCTCTGCTGGTTCAGCCAGGTGGCGCACCCTGCCGCCTCGGCCAGGGGCTGCCAGGTGGGATCCACGTAGAGGAAGTTGCAGCTGAGGATCTGCTGCTCGGCGCAGAATTCGTCGATCAACTGCAGCAGCAGCGCTGTGAGGGCCTGGGCGTCTTCGCCGGGGGCGGTGTGGAAGCGGTAGCCCACGATCGGGCTCACCGGGCTCATGCCCAGCAGCTTGGGGTAGTAGCGCAGCCCCAGCTGACCGGCAAGCTGGGCGAAGGCCTGATCAAACACGAACTCGCCATAGCTGTGGCCCTTCAGGTAGAGGGGGGCCACGGCGATCAGTGTCTCGCCGCGCCAGAGGGCCAGATGAAGCGGCTGCCAGCCCTGGCGGGGCGCCACACTGCCGGAGCGCTCCAGGGCCACCAGCCAGCGCCAGGAGTAGAAGGGAAGGGCCGAGTGTGCCGTGAGGGCCTGCCATTGCGCCTCAGGAATCTCTGCCATCGCGCCATGCCAGCGGGCGGTGAGCTCGGCCATGGCCACGGGAGCGCCCATCACACGGTGTTGGCCACGCTAGGGGTGGCGCTGGCCGGGCTGCTGGCCCCCCTGCTGGGGCTGATGCGGCCCCAGCTGGAACAGCGGCTGAGCGAGGCCTGCACCGGCTGGGCCAGCGGAGGCGACCAGGTCCTGGCCCAGCAGCTGCAACAGCCCTGCCGGGAGCTGGCCCGCCCGGCCAGCCAGTGCCTGATCGAGGAAACCGAACGCAGTGGCCGCAGCCTCGGCGTGGTGAGCGAGCTCCTGGCCGGGCGCTTCGGCGACGCCAGCGAAGTGGTGGTGAAACGGTGCGCCACCAGGCTGCTGGGGCTGCCGCAAACCAGCCTGGACAACGTGTCCCTGCGGCAACTGGTCGACCGCTTCAAGCGATAGCTGCCGGGCCTCGGCCGCCGGCGCAGCGGCGGTAACGCAGCAGCAGCTCATCCCCCTCCAGCCGGCGCTGCTCCTGCAGGCTCCAGTGGGAGGCCTGCAGCACCGCGGCGGCCGGCAACCAGCTGTGGCCACCCCCCAGCAGTTGGGGGCAGAGGGTGAGCTGCAACTCCTCAACCAGGTCGTGCTCCAGCAGGCTGGCGGCCAGTTGGGCTCCGCCCAGCACCACCAGGCGATGCAGGCCCGCCGCCGCCAGAGTTTCCAGGGCACTGGCCCAGCTGGCGAGGGGCCAGGCAACGTCGAAGCCTGCTGGCGGGGCACCTCCCACCAGGGCCTGGGGCGGGGCCAACAGCCCCCGCTGGAGGGGCTGCTGGAAAAAGCGCAGATCGGGGTCGAACCGGCTGCCGCGGCTCACCACCAGGGCCAGCGGCTGCGGCGGGCGCCCCCGCTGCTGACGCTGCTCCAGCAGATCGGCCGCATGGATCTGGCAGGTGCTGCCGTGCAGGCGCAACGTGCGGGCTCCGATCAAACAGCCGTCGGCCCATGCCAGGGCCTCCTCCAACACCCGCCGATCCCCGGGGCCACCCAGTTGAGCAGCCCCCCCTGCGGCCGGTGCGAGCCGTCCATCCAGGCTCACCGCCAGCACCAGGCGCAGCAGGGGGGGCTCCGCAGCGGCCAAGGGCTCAGCCAGCCGCCAGCGCTTCGAGGGCCAGGGGCTTCATCCCCAGCTGGGGCACCTCCGCGAACACCTCGGCGGCATTGTTGGGGCTCTCCTGCAGGCGCACCTTGTGCAGGCTGGCGCCGGTGGCGGCAATGGGCGCGCTGAGCAGGTCAGCAATGTGCAACGCGATGTTCTCCGCCGTGGGCACGGTGGTGGCGAAGTGTTCCACGTCCTTGTTGAGGAAGGTGTGATCGAACGGTTCCACCACCAGATCGTCCACCAGCCCCTGCAGCACCGCCAGGTCGCACACCATGCCGGTGCGGGCATCGATCGGGCCCCGCACCGTCACATCCAGCAGATAGTTGTGGCCATGGCCGTGGGGCCGGGCGCACTTGCCGTAAATGGCATCGTTCTCCTGCTGACTCAGCTCCGGCCGGGCCAGGCGGTGGGCAGCAGCGAAGTGGGTGCGGATGGTGAGGAAGGCTTCCATGGCATCGCCGATCACATCGGCCCAGAGGGTGTCGGTTTCGTAGAGGCGCAGGCCCATCAACGGCAGCTGGGGCGCCAGGCGCTTCCAGATGGCGTGCACCAGGGCCTCGGTGGTGGGCAGCATCCCCTCGGGGCGGCTGAGGTCGAACTCCGGCCAGACCTCATTCAGGCAGAGGAAATCGAGCTGACCGGTGACCTGCTCGCGAATCGCGTGCTTCACCTCCGAGAGGTTGAGCACCATGCCATCGGCGTCGAGGCCTCCACCCATGGCCACGATCAGTTCGTAGTTGTGGCCGTGGCCCGGGGCGATCGTGCAGGAGCCGAAACGGCTCTGGTTCGCCTCGGCGCTGAGCTCGGGCAACCAGTAGCGATGGCTGGCGCTGAAGCACGCCCGGCGGGTGATCACACAGGGCCGGCCCTGGCCGTGGGATCGAGTGGAGGCGGCGGGCACCGGGCTCGCCGGGGGCGCCGCCATCACAGGCGGAGTCATGACAGCGCAAGTGGTGAGGCAGCATCCTAGGAACGCCCCTCTCTGCGATGTCGGAGTCCAGCACCAGCCGCCCCGGTGGCAGTCCCTCGGCCCAGGCCCTGCGCCGGCGCCTGGAGGGCCTGAACCTCTACCTGGTAGGGATGATGGGCAGCGGCAAGAGCACCGCCGGGCGGCACCTGGCCGAGGCCCTCGGCTACCGCTTCGTGGATGCCGACACCACCCTGGAGCAGGCCGCTGGCCGCTCGATCCCGGAACTTTTCGCCAGCGATGGTGAGGCCGGTTTTCGCGAGCTGGAGGCGGCGGTGCTGAATCAGATCGCCTCCTGGCACTCCCTGGTGGTGGCCACCGGTGGCGGCGTGGTGACACGGCCCCAGAACTGGGGGCAGCTGCGCCAGGGGGTGGTGATCTGGCTGGATGCCCCGGAGGAGTTGCTGCTGCAGCGCCTGGCCGCCGACCCCACGCCCCGGCCCCTGATGGCCAGCGCTGAACCCCGCGAGCTGCTGGCCCGGCTGCTGGCGGAGCGCCGCCCCCTCTATGCCCAGGCCGACCTGCAGATCCTTCAGGACGGCCGCGGCCCGGAGGCGGTGGCCCAACAGGTGCTCGAGGCCCTGCCGGGGATCCTCAAGCAGCGCAGCCAACCGCCCCTGGGCCAGTTGCAGGTGGTGAACGAGGCTGGCGAGGTGGGCAGCTCCATCAACTGAGCCGGTCCAGGCCCTCGGCCTCTGGTTCACCCTCAACCTGGGGTTCAACGGGCTGGTGGCTCCAGCCGCACGGCGAACCACTGCACGGTGCGCCCCGGCTCCAGTTCCAGCTCACAGGCCGTTTCCAACAGCCGCTGGGCCCGGGCACGGCCAGGCGGCAGGTCGGCAAGATCAGCCGGCACCGCCTCCAGGCATCCGAGCTGCTGCTCCAGCCACTGGAGGGTTTCGGCGGCCGTCAACAGACGCTCCGCCGCTGCCGGCTCCAGCACCACGTAGTGATCGAGCTCGCGGATCAGGGGATCGGACATCTGCCGGCCGGGCCACGCCAGGATCTCGGCAGCCTGCCATGGGAGATCCTCCGCGTGCCTCAGCTGCTGCTGGTGTTGATGCTGGTGCTGAGCCCCCTGGAGGAACGCCTGGCCAGCTGGCCCGCCTGGAGCCTGCCGGCCCCCCTGGCCCGTCCAGGGCAGGCCGACCTGATCTACCCCAACTGGTTCGAGGGGCGCTGGATGGTGCGCAGCCACGACCGCAGTGGCGAGCAGCCCGACCTGGAGTATCCGGTGCGCTTCGTGGCCAACGGCCAGGGCCAGGTGGTGGGCGATCGCGCCTTCAATGCCGCCTCCATCGGCCATGCCCTGCTGGGGGAGCAGCTGCTGGCGGTGCGCAACGATCCCCGCAACCCGAACCGCCAGCTGGCGGAGCTGGCTGGCGATCAGCGGCTGGAATCCACGGTGGTGGGGCGCCGCAGCGCCGTGGCTGAGGAGCGGTTCACCGCCGATGAGCTGGCGCTGCAGGTGCTGCATGGCCCCGGTGATCCGCGGGTGAGTCGTGTGGAAACCCTGAGCGACTACCGGCGCATCGGCCCTGATCGGATCGAGGCGGAGCAGCGGCAGGCCAGCTACGGCTCCCCGGCGCAGGGCCTGCGGGCGGAGGCCCGCAGCAGCTGGCACAGCTCGCTGGTGCTGGAGCGGCTGGGCCCGCCGCAGTGGACCCCGCCGCCGGATCCCTAGCTGCGGCCCACCTCGGCAGTGATGCGATCACGCCACTGGAACAGCGGCGCCAACTGGGGATCGTCGGCCAGGCCAGCCACACCGCGGCCCGCCAGGGGAGCTCCGGCCGAGGCGGGGAACAGCAGCAGCGAGAGCTGCGCCGCCACCGCCAGATCGGCCAGGGAGAGCTGATCGCCCACCAGATAGGGGCGGTCGGTCAGCAGCAGCGTGAGCTGCTCCAGGTTGCGGCGCAGCTGCTGCAGCCCCCCGTGGTCGATCACCTGGCCCACACCGGCCAGCACACCACTGGGGAGGGCCCCCACCAGGGAACGCAGGGCGGCCGGGGTGGCATCCGGCAACAGACCAGAGCGCAGCACTGGATCAGCGGCGGCGGCCTGCACCAGGGCCAGGCGGGCGCCGGCGGCCAGGGCGGTGTCGGCCCAGTCCTCCAGCAGCAGCACCCGGGCCCGCTCCTGCGGATCGGCGGGCAGCAGTGGAGGTTCCGGCTGGGTCCGCTCCAGATGGGCCGCAATCGTGGAGGAGTCGGCCAGCACCTCAGCGCCATCCACCAGCACCGGCACCTGCCGCTGCCCCGAGAGGCGGAACAGCTCCACCTGGCCCAGGCCAGGCGTGACTTCGACAGTGGTGTACGGCAGCCGCTTGGCGGCCAGCACCAGGCGCACCTTCTCGCAGAAGGCGGAGTGGCGGAACTGGTGGAGCTCCAGCATCAACGGCGGCCCTTTGCCGGCAGAGTAGCCAGCAGATCGCTGCCGCCGCTTCAGCTCCCATGCGGGACTTCTTCCTCAATGTGACGCGCTACCCGCGCTACCTGATCGCCTTCGGCCTCGGGGTGGCCAATTCGGTGTTGGAGCCCCTGGCCCAGCGGCGCAGCAACCCGGTCACGGCAGTGGCCCTGATCGGCGCCCTGGTGAGCGGCATGCTGAGCCTGGGGCTGATCCTGCGTGCCATGGTGAGCCCAACAGCGATCGCATAGGGATGGCCCAGGGCAGGCGCGTGGAGCGGGTGGCGGCCCTGATCCGCCGGGAGATCAGCGAGCTGCTGGTGAACGGCATCAAGGACGAGCGGGTCAGCCTCGGCGTGGTGAGCGTCACCAGTGTGGAGGTGGCCGGGGATCTGCAGCACTGCAAGATCTTCGTGAGCGTGTACGGCAGCCCCGAGGTGCAGCAGCAGGCCCTGGCGGGCCTGCGCTCCGCGGCCAACTTCGTGAAGGGCGAACTGAGCCGGCGGCTGAACATGCGCCGCACCCCCGAGGTGGTGTTTCACCTCGATCGCGGCATCGAGAAGGGCACCTCGGTGCTGGGGCTGCTGAACAAGCTGGAGGAACAGCGCCAGGAGCGGGGCGAGATCCCGGAGGGCACCGGATTGCTAGACCCTCTGCCCGATGAACAGTCCGGCGAGGCCGATGGCGATGGTGGCGCCGGTGGCGATGGCGACTGAGCCGAACCGCCTGCCCACGAACCGCCAGGAGCTGCGGCGCCGGGTCGCCAGCCTGCTGGTGGTGCGGGGCAGCGGCCACTGGAGCGATGGCCAGCGCCGCTATCCCCGCTGGGAGCTGCCCAACGGCGAGCTGCGCAGGCTGTTGCAGAGCGGTGTTGGTGGGGTGATCCTGCTGGGGGGCAGCGCCGCCGAGCTGCGGCTGCGCACCGAGGCCCTGCAGGGCTGGGCGCAGCAGCCGCTGCTGATCTGCGCCGATGTGGAGGAGGGCGTGGGCCAGCGCTTCGAGGGGGCCAGCTGGCTGGTGCCCCCCCTGGCCCTGGGGCGCCTCCATGGGCGTGATCCGCAGCGGGCCGTGGAGCTGGCGGAGCGCTACGGCCGCTGCAGCGGCCGCCAGGCACGGCTGCTGGGCCTGAACTGGGTGCTGGGCCCGGTGTGCGATGTGAACAACAACCCGGCCAATCCGGTGATCAACGTGCGCGCCTGGGGGGAAGATCCCGCCAGTGCCGGCGCCCTGGCGGCGGCCTTTGTGCGGGGCTGCCAGGCGGAAGGGGTGCTGGCCTGCGCCAAGCACTTCCCGGGCCATGGCGACACCAGCACGGATTCACACCTGGAGCTGCCGCTGCTGCCCCACAGCCATGAGCGGCTGGAGGCGGTGGAGCTGCCCCCCTTCCGCGCCGCCATCGCCGCCGGTGTGGCCGCGGTGATGACAGCCCACCTGCAGTTGCCGGCCCTGGATGCGGAGCATCCGGCCACCCTGTCGGCGGCGGTGCTCACCGATCTGCTGCGCCGGGATCTGGGCTTCGCTGGGCTGGTGGTCACCGACGCACTGGTGATGGAGGCGATCACGGGCCGATACGGGGCAGCGGAGGCGGCGGTGCTGGCCTTCGAAGCGGGCGCCGACCTGATCCTGATGCCGGCCGATGCCGATGCGGCCGTGGATGGCCTGGTGGCAGCGCTGGAGTGCGGTCGCATCGGCGCCGACCGCCTGGAGGCCAGCCTGGAGCGCAGGCGGCAGGCCCTGGCCCGCTGCAGTGCCGTGGGCGCGGCCGCCAGCCCGGCCCTCGAGGCCCTGGAGCAGCTGGTGTTACCCGAGGAGCAGCAGCTGGTCCGCGAGCTGCTGGAGCTCAGCCTGGCCATCCAGCCGGCAACGCCCGGCCTGCCAGCGGGGCCGGGCGTGAACCTGATCCGACTCGACAACCAGCTCAACTGTCCGCAGCTGCCGGCGATGGCCCCGGCCCTGCTGCGACCGGCGGCGCTGGGCTACGGCGCCTGCCTGCTCGATGGCCGCAGCCCCAGCCCCTGGAGCGGTGATGCCCAGGCGCCCCTCGACCTGGCGCGGCTGCCGGCCGGCCCGGTGCTGCTGCAGCTGCTGGTGCGGGGCAACCCCTTCCGCGGCAGCGCCGGCGGCGATGAGCCCTGGCCCGCCGCGGTGCGGCAGCTGCTGGCGGCAGGCCGCCTGGCGGGCCTGGCCGTCTACGGCAGCCCCTACCTATGGGAACAGCTGCGGCCCCTGATTCCCGCCGGGATTCCCGCCGGCTACAGCCCCGGCCAGATGCCCCAGGCCCAGGCCACCCTGCTGGAAGGCCTGGGCCTGGGGCCGGCCGCCCTCGAGGGTGGCTTCACCGACTGAGCCCCTAGCCTCAGCCCGTCTGCCCACCAGGCCATCGCCATGCTCAGCCTCTCGATGATCGTGCGCGACGAGGCCGAGCGGCTGGAGGCCTGCCTGGGGTCGGTGCAGGGCTTTGTGGATGAGATGGTGGTGGTGGACACGGGCTCCGTGGACGACACCGTGGCCATCGCCGAGCGCCTGGGGGCGCAGGTGCGGCAGTTGAGCTGGCCGGGCGACTTTGCCCCCGCCCGCAACCAGGCCCTGCAATGGGTGAGCGGCGACTGGGTGCTGGTGCTGGACGCCGACGAACAGTTGCGGCCCGAGGCCCAGGCACCGCTGCGGGCCCTGATGGCCCAGCCCGATGTGCTGCTGATCAACCTGCTGCGCCATGAACGGGGGGCGGCACAGTCGCCCTACTCGAACGTGAGCCGGCTGTTTCGGCGCCATCCCGACATCCGCTGGAGCCGTGCGTATCACGCGATGGTGGACGACAGCGTGGCCGGCATCCTCGAGCGGGAGCCCCACTGGCGCATCGCCGACTGCCCCGAACCGGCCCTGATCCACGACGGCTACCGGCCGGAGCTGCTGGCCCGGGGCGACAAGGCCCAGCGGCTGCGCAGGGCCATGGAGGCGGAGCTGGAGGACCGCCCCAACGACGCCTACGCCTGCGCCAAGCTGGGCAGCCTCGAGGTGGCGGAAGGCAGGCTGGATCAGGGCATTGCCCTGCTGGAGCGCGGCCTGGCGCACTGCCCCGCCGGCGCCCAACCCGAGCGCTACGAGCTGCTGCTGCACCTGGCCATTGCCCGGAGCGAGCAAAATCCCGCCGCCGCGGCCGACCTCTACCGCCAGGCCCTGGCCCTGCCGCTGGCGCCGCGCCTCTCCCTGGCCGCCCGGCTCAACCTGGCCGCCCTGCTGCTGCAGCAAGGACAGCTAGCGGAAGCCGAGGAGCTCTGCCGCCAGGCCACCGCCCTGGCCCCCGAAATCGGGCTGGGCTGGTACAACCTCGGCCTGATCCGCCGGCGCCAGGGTGCCATCGGCGGCGCTCTGGAGGCCTACCGCGAAGCCCTCCGCCTCAGCCCCGACCACCCGGAAACCCACCAGAACCTCGCCGTGGCGCTGCTGTTGGGGGGCGATATCGCAGGAGCCCGCCACAGCTTCCGCCAGGCCATCGCCCTGCTGCAGCGGCAAGACCGCACTGCAGAGGCGGCGCAGCTGCAGCAGCAGGCGGGCGCAGTGGTGAAGCTGGAGGCCTGAGGTTGATGCCAGCCCCTGCCGCCACCGCTCCGCTCCAGGGGCACACCATCGCCGTGACCCGCGCCGAGCAGCAACTGGGCGAGGCGAGGCGCCTGTTCGAGCAGGCCGGTGCCGCGGTGCTGGATCTTCCCGCCCTGGTGATCGGTCCACCGGACACCTGGGGCCCGCTGGACGATGCCCTGGCCGAGCTCGATGCGTTCCACTGGCTGGTGTTCTCCAGCAGCAACGGCGTGGAGGCGGTGGAGCAGCGGCTGCGGCAGCTGGGCGGTGGACTGGCCAGCCGGCCCCGTTCCCTCAAGATCGCCGCGGTGGGGCGCAAGACAGCGGCAGTGCTGGAAAACTTTGGCGCCCCGGCCGACTTCGTGCCACCGGCCTTTGTGGCCGACAGCCTGATCGAGCACTTCCCGGTGTCGGGCTGGGGCCAGAGGCTGCTGCTGCCACGGGTGCAGAGCGGTGGCCGCACCCTGCTGGCGGAGGCCTTCGCTGAAGCCGGGGCCCGCGTGGTGGAGGTGCCGGCCTACGAATCGCGCTGCCCAGCCGCCCTGCCGGAACGCACCGCGGCGGCCCTGGAGGCCGGGAGCGTCAGCGCCATCACCTTCAGCAGCGGCAAGACGGTGCGCCACAGCGGCCAGCTGCTGGAGGGGCACTTCGGCGCCCACTGGCGCCAGCGGCTGGAGACGGTGGCCCTGGTGTCGATCGGCCCGCAGACCAGCCTGGCCTGCCGTGAACTGCTGGGCCGCGTGGATGCCGAGGCGAACCCGCACGATCTGGAGGGCCTGGTGGCCGCCTGCGGCCACGCCCTCAAGGGGTCTGATCCAACCTCAGCAGCCGTTGCTGACGCCCCTGCCGGAGAATCAGCCGCCCCTGAACCGGATCAATCGCGCTGACGCTCCAGCCCGCCGGCAGGAGAGCAGCAGTGCCTGAACCCCGGCAGGCTCCCCGGGGCCCCACACACAGGGGCCCGCTCTGGCCGCCAACCTCCACCAGGGCCTGCACCTGGCCGCCGCTGCCGATCACACCGCTGAAGCGAAAACCCTCCGGCAGGGGCGCCACTGGCGCGACAGCAGGATCCCCGGCCGCCGCGCCCGATGCTGCCAGCGGGGCGAAGGGATCGGGGCGGCCCACCGCGATCGAACCCACCACCTGCTGGGGAGTGGCGAGGGCGGTGAAGCCGGCGGCGGGCACTGGCTGCGTGGGTGATCCCGATGGCGCTGTTCGCGCTGGGCGTGATGGGGGCGGCAAGCTGGTGGCGGTGTCGGCATCCGGGCTGAAGCAGCCACCCAGCAGCGCCAGCAGCGGGAGCACCAGCACGCCGGGGTGCTTCACCCTGCCGACTCCTGGCCGTAGCCGCTCTGCACGAGATCGCGGAAGCGATCCAGATTGGCCTGCAGTTCCCGGTTCACCATGCCCCCCAGAATGCTGGGTTCCATCAGTGGCGCCAACACGCCGGGCAGCTCGTAGCTCACGGTGAGCTTCACGGCGGTGAGATCGGCGCCCTGGGGGTAGAAGCGCACAGCTCCCTTGGTGGGCAGCCCCCCCACCGATTCCCAGTGCAGCTGCTGGGCCTCCACCCGCTGGGTGATGCGGGCCTTCCAGTGGAAGCGAAAGCCCTGGGCCGCCAGGGTCCAATCGGTGAGATCGGGGTTGTTGGGTTCGGTGGTCACCGACTCGATCCACTGCATCCAGCGGGGCATGGCCTCGAGATCGCTCCAAACCGCCCACACCCGCTGCACGGGAGCTGCGATCTCGGTGGTGACGCTGTGCTCGAGCCAACGGCCCATACGATCTCCTAAGCGACGGAACTGTTGGTGGCGAGCTCGGCCTGGCGCCCCAGGATCGCCGCGGCGGCCAGACGCCCACTCATGGTGGCGCCTTCCATCGAATCGATGTAGTCCTGCTTGGTGTAACTACCGGCCAGGAAGAAGTTGGACACCGGCGTGCGCTGGTCGGGCCGGTAGGGCTCCATGCCAGGGGCTTCGCGGTAGAGCGACTGGGCCAGCTTCACCACGTTGCTCCACACCAGCTGCAGGCCTTTGGCGGAGGGAAACAGGGCCCGCACCTGTTCATCGGTGTGGGCCACGATCTCTTCGGTTTTCTTGGGGATCCAGGGGTCACCGGGGGTGAGCACGCACTGCAGCAGCGAGCCCAGTCCCTCCTTGCGGTAGTCGACGGGGCTGGCCAGGGCCAGATCGGCGAAGCAGCTGAAGTCGGCGTCGGCGGTGTAGAGGAGGTTGTCGAGGCCGGCGGGGCGGGCCAGATCACGGCGGGCGGCCTCGTTGAGGGGCGCGTCGCCCAGCTCCGTGACCCAGCCGTCGTAGCGCAGCTGCACGGTGGCCACCGGCACGGCTTCCAGCTTGTAGAGGTTGTCGAACAGGGGCCAGCGGCGCCAGGCCGCGGGGATCATGCGCTGGATCCCGGGCACATCACAGGCGGCCAGGTAGGCATCGGCCTGCACCGTGATCTCGCCGTCGGGGGTGCCGAGGGTGAGACCGCTCACCTGGGTGGCGGGCTGGCCATCAGCTGCGGCGGCGACCTCTTCAAACTGCACCTCGGTGACGCGGTGGCGCAGGTGCAGCCGGCCGCCGCGTTGGGTGATGTAGTCGAGGATCGGGCCGGTGAGCCAGCGGTGGGGTGAGCCCTTGAGCAGGTTGAGCTTGGAGGCCTCGGTTTTGGCCGCGAACATCATGAAGATGGTGAGCATGCAGCGGGCCGAGATCGCCTCGCAGTCGATGAAGCCCAGGGCGTAGGCAATCGGGTTCCACATGCGCTTGATGCTCTGCTCACTGCCGCCGTGGCCCACGAACCACTGCTGGAAGCTCACCGCATCCAGGGCACGGATCGTGCGCATCGCGCCCTCGTAATCCACCAGGCCGCGCACGATCGGGCTGGTGCCCAGGGCCAGGGCGTTGCGCAGCTTGTCGACCCAATCGAGCTGGGGGGTGGTGAAGAAGGCCTTGAGCCCGTTGAAGGGAGCGCCGAGGGCAAAGCGGAAATCCAGCTCGCGCAGGTCGCCGCCGCTGTTCACGAACAGGTGGGTGTGGTCTTTGGGGAGCAGGTTGTCGATCGCCCCCACCTTGCGCAGCAGGGCGAAGAGGTTGGCGTAGTTGAAGAAGAACACATGCAGCCCCATCTCAATGTGATTGCCGCCCTCATCCACCCAGCTGCCCACCTTGCCGCCCATGAACGGCCGGGCCTCATAGAGATCCACCTGGTGGCCGGCATCCACCAGATCCACCGCCGCAGCCAACCCGGCCAATCCCGCACCCACGATGGCGACGCGCACCCTGCTGCTCCAGCTGTTTGGCCACGACTCTATGGAGAGGAGCTGCAAGGCAGCGGCCGGGCGCGCTCCATACAGTGGAGGGCAGCAGGCGTTCAGCCCCGATGACCACCGAGACCGCCGCCCCCCAGGAGTCGCCACAGGCGCCCCCCCAGGCCACCCACACCGGCCGGGATGGGAAGGGCATCCTGATCACCGCATCGGCCATGAAGCAGCTGGCGGCGTTGCTGCCGCAGCAGGGCGCCGGCAAGGTGCTGCGGGTGGGGGTGCGCTCGGGCGGCTGCAGCGGCATGAGCTACACGATGGATTTCATCGATGCCGCCGAGATCCGCCCCGACGACGAGCAGTACGTGTATGAGCCGGAGGGTGCCCAGGCCTTCACGGTGGTGAGCGACCCCAAGAGCCTCCTTTACATCTACGGGATGCAACTGGATTTCTCCAGTGCCCTGATCGGCGGCGGCTTCAACTTCACCAACCCCAACGCCACCCAGACCTGCGGCTGCGGCAGTTCCTTCGCGGTGTAGGGCCGCGATGGGCCACCCGGGTGGCAATCTGAGGGCATCAGACTCGGCCCACCCCGCGCCATGACCGCCCCAGAAGCCACCGCGACCGCCGAGAGCAGCGGCGAATCGCTGTTTGAGCAGGCGATCAGCCGCTACCAGCAGGGCGCCCCGATCGAGGAGGTGATCGCCGATTTCATCGCCATTACCCAGCAGGAACCACGGCTGTCGGCGGGGTGGACCTGCCTGGCCTGGCTGCAGCTGCTGGACAACCAGCCCCAGGCCGCCCTGCGCTCGGCACGCACGGCCGTGAAGCTCAACCCCCAGGACCCCCAGGCCCGCATCAACCTCAGTCTGGCGATGCTGGAAACCAACGCCAAGGGCGTCCGCGAGCACATCGAACTGGTGCAGCGGCTGCGGTTGATGGCCCCCGAACTGGCCGCGGAACTCGACGACTCCCTAGCCGATGGGCTGGCGCGCCGGCCCGACTGGCAGGCCCTGCAGAAGGTGAAGGCTTGGCTGCAGGGTTGAACCAGCACCTGGCCAGCGGGCCGCGGCGGATCCTGCTGCTCAGCAATGGCCACGGTGAAGACCTCAGCGGTGCCCTGATCGGCCTGCAGTTGCAGGCGCTGGGCCATGGCGTGGATGCCCTGCCGCTGGTGGGGCATGGACGGGCCTACGCCCAGGCGGGGCTCAACTGCCTGGGCCGCACGCGCGAATACAGCACCGGCGGGCTGGGTTACACCAGCTTTGTGGGGCGACTCACGGAACTGGTGCAGGGCCAGGTGGCCTACGTGCTGCAGCGCCTGCTGCTGCTGCTGCGGGTGGCCCACCGCTACGAGCTGATCCTGGTGGTGGGCGATGTGATCCCGGTGCTGGCCGCCTGGCTCACCCGCCGGCCCGCAGCCACCTATCTGGTGGCCTACTCCAGCCACTACGAGGGCACGCTGCGGCTGCCCTGGCCCTGTGGTGAATGCCTGCAGAGCCGGCGCTTCCTGCGGGTGTACAGCCGCGATGCCCTCACCGCCACCGACCTCTCCACCCACCTGCGGCGGCCGGTGCGCTTCCTCGGCAACCCCTTCTTCGATGGCGCCCTCACTGCGGCTGACCGCCTGGGTGGCACGCCTGTGCAGCGGCTGGGGCTGCTGCCAGGCAGTCGGTTGCCCGAAGCCCTGCAGAACCTGGAGTTGATGCTGCGGGTGCTGGAACGGCTGCCCGAGCCCCTGCGGGATCCTTCGCGCCTGGGTCTGCATGCGGCCCTGGTGGGCAAGCTGACCCCCCAGGAAGTGGCGCCCCTGGCCAGCCGCCTCGGCTGGCGGCTGGAACTGGAAAGCCAGGAGCAGTGCAGGCTGCGGCTCGGCCCGCTCAGCGTTCAACTGGAGTGGGGGCGCTTCGCCGCGGTGGTGCAGCAGTGCAACCTGCTGCTCTCGATGACCGGCACCGCCGCCGAGCAATGCGTGGGCCTGGGCAAACCGGTGCTGCAGCTGGTGGGAGCCGGCCCACAGTTCACGGACAACTTCGCCGAGGCCCAACGACGGCTGCTGGGGCCTGGGGTGGTGTGCGCCGAGGGGGCCAGCGGCAGCCCCGAGCAACTGGAGAACACAGCCCAGCTGGCTGGTGAGCTGCTGGAGCGGCTGCAACGGGAACCCGCCTGGCGGCAGCGGCTGCAACAGCTCGGCCATGAGCGCATCGGCGGCGGTGGCGGAGCGGTGAGGATGGCGGCCGATCTCCACAGCTGCCTGAACCATGCCCACCAAGGCTGAGCCGACCCAGGCCCCGGAGCGCTCGCTCGGCCAGCGCCTCAAGGGCTGGATCGACACCCTGCTGGTGATCGATGTGTTCGTGGTGATTGCCGGGGCCCTCTGGTTCGGCGTGGCGGTGCTCTGCCACAGCCGCCAGATCGAGGCGCCCCTGAAGCTGTTTCAGCGCCTGTGGGAACCCCTGTTCACCCCGGCCATCGGCCTGCTGATGGGGGCCGCGATCCTGAGCGGGGTGCTGAGCTGGATCCTCAACCGATGGCAGAGGCAAGCGCAGCGCTGAGCTCGGCGTCGCAGTAGCCAAAGCCCTGCTGCTGCAGCCGCACGGGCAACACCTGCTGGCCTTCCAGCACCACCTTGGCCCCATCGCCCAGGAGCAGCTGGAGCAGCGGCGCCGGCACCGGCAGCAGGCTGGGGCGACCAAGGCAGCGGCCCAGGCTGGCGGCGAAAACGGCCATCGAACAGGGCGTGGGGGCCACGGCGTTGTAGGTGCCGCGGTAGGCGGGATCCTCCAGGGCCGTGGCGATCAGCCGGCAAAGATCACGGCGGGAGATCCAGCTCATCCACTGCTGCCCGCTGCCGATCGGGCCACCGAAGCCCAGGCGGAACACCGGCAGCATTTTGCCCAGGGCACCGCCATCGGCCGCCAGCACAATGCCGAGGCGGAGAATCACCACACGGCAAAAATCGCTGGCCTGCTGGGCCTCCGCTTCCCAGGCCCTGCAGAGCTGCCCCAGCAGATCGGCACCGGCGGGGCTGCTCTCCTCAAAGCAGGCGCTGGTGCTGGTGCCGTAGTAGCCGATGGCGGAGGCATTGATCAACACCTGCGGACGGCCGTCCTGCGGCAGGGCCGCCATCGCCGCCACCAGGGCACGGGTGGTGTTGATGCGGCTGTCCACCAGCAACTGGCGATGCTCCGGGGTCCAGCGCTTCTCGGCGATCGGTTCTCCAGCCAGATTCACCACCGCCTCGGCCGAGGCAAGCGCCTCCTGCAGCTGCGGCCGCTCCCAGCTGGCGGGTTGGGAGGGATCGGCCAGCAGCCGTTGCAGCTGCGGATGCTCAAGGCCCGCCAGGGCCCGGGAGGAGCGGCTGATCAGGGTGAGGCTGTGCCCGTGCTCCAGCAGCACGGGCACCAGCTCCCGACCCACGAAGCCGCTGCAGCCTACCAGCAGAATCCGCATGCGCCCGCTTCGTTCTGATCAGATTCAAGGCTAGGAAGCCGGACCCATGCGGCGCACCAGGGGGCCGAGGGCGAGCCCCTGG
>RGNC01000031.1 GCA_010029175.1 Synechococcaceae bacterium WB8_1B_136
GCCACAGCCACAGCCACAGCCACAGCCAGCAGCGTGGTGCTGATCCACGGCTTCGGGGCCTGCAAGGAGCACTGGCGCCACAACGTGGAGCCCCTGCGGGCCGAGCGGGCCGTGCTGGCCATCGACCTGCTGGGCTTCGGTGCCAGTGCCAAGCCGCCCTCGCGGCTGGAGGGGGAACCGCAGCAGCCAGGCAGCCAGCGCTACGGCATCGATCTCTGGGCCGAGCAGGTGGTGGCGGCGATCGAGGCCCATGGGTCCGGGCCGGTGCAGCTGGTGGGCAACTCCATCGGCGGGGTGGTGGCCCTGGCCGCCGCGGCCCGACTGGCCTCAGCCGGGCGCCCCGCACGCCAGGTGGTGCTGGTGGACTGCGCCCAGCGCGCCCTCGACGACAAGCGCCTGGCGGAGCAGCCGCCCCTGCGGCGCTGGGGCCGCCCCCTGCTGAAGGCCCTGGTGCGCCAGCGCTGGCTCACCGCCGCGCTGTTCGGCTCGCTGACGCGGCCGGGGGTGATCCGCAAGGTGCTGCAGCAGGCCTATCCCAGTGGCGCCAACATCGACGACCAGCTGGTGCAGATCCTGCTGGAACCAGCGCTGCAGCCAGGTGCCAGCGAGGCCTTTCGGGGCTTCATCAACCTGTTCAACGACCGCATCGCCCCGGAGCTGCTGGCGGAGCTCACCACGCCAGTGGTGATGATCTGGGGACAGCGGGATCCCTGGGAACCGATCGAGGAGGCCCGCCACTGGGCCCAGACCTTCCCGTGCGTGCGCCAGCTGCACGAACTGCCCGGCCTGGGACACTGCCCCCATGACGAGGCGCCCGAGCAGGTGAATCCCCTGCTGCTGGAAGCCCTGCGCCAGGGAGACCTCAGACCATGAATCGCCACGCTCTGCTCACCCTCTGCCTGGTGGTGGCGGTGGATGCCGCCTGCTTCGGCCTGCTGCTGCCGGTGTTGCCGTTTCTCGTGGCCGACCTCACCGGCACCTTCAGCGCCATCGCCATCACCCAGGTGACGGCCGTCTATGCCGGCTGCCAGCTGGTGGGGGCACCGCTGATCGGCCGCTGGTCGGACCGGCTGGGCCGCAAGCCGATGATGGCGATGTCTGTGGGCATCGGCAGCCTGGCCCTGCTGGGTTCGGCCCTGGCCCCCAGCCTGGCCCTGCTGATGCTGTTCCAGGGCATCAAGGGAGCCAGTGCCAGCGTGTTCGCCCTGGCCCAGGCCGTGGTGGCCGACTCCGTGGACGACGCCGACCAGCGCACCGTGAGCTTCGGCGCCCTGGGGGCCTCCCTGGGCCTGGGATTTGTGGCCGGCCCCGCCGTGGGTGGCCTGCTGGGGGCGGTGAACCCAAGGGCCCCCTTCTTCTTGGCAGCCGCGTTCACCCTGGTGAACCTGGTGCAGATCCTGTTGGTGCTGAAGGAAACCCGCAGCGCCGCCCATCACCGCGAATCAGAAGCCGATCCCCTGCACTTCTGGAGTGGCGAGCGGGGCCCCCTGCGGCGGCTGCTCAGCGTGTATTTCCTCTTCTACCTTGGCTTCTCGGCCTTCACCGGCATTTTCGTGGTGGATGCCCGTGATCGCTTTGGCTGGGGGCCCCAGGCCGCCGGCTGGGTGCTCTGTTACGTGGGTGTGGTGGCCGCCGCCGTGCAGGGTGGACTGATTCCCCGGCTGCTGAAACGCTTCAGGGCCGGGCGACTTGCCGGCGTGGGGCTGATCCTGGTGGCGATTGCGATCCTCGGCGTTGCCGCCATTCGCACCGGCAACGCCCTCTATCTCACCCAGTTGATCTTCGCCACGGGCGTGGGCCTGAGCACGCCTGGCCTGCGCTCGCTGCTCTCGCTCACGGTGTCGGCCAACCAGCAGGGCATCCTGGGGGGCCTCACCCAGTCGTGCATCAGCCTCACCGAGTTGCTGGGCCCCTTGATGGCCGGCCGCCTCTACACCTACAGCGGCTTCGCCACCACCTACCAGGTGCAGGCTGGCCTGGTGCTACTGGCGGCCGGCCTGCTGATCAGTGCCAACATCCGGCCGCAGGCTCAGGCGGTGAACACACCCTCGCCATAGCCGATCAGTTCCAGCTGGTGGCCATCGGGGTCGGTCAGGAACAGGGAGCGGCAGCGGGGGCCGTAATCAAAGGCCATCACCGCCTGGCCCCGCCGCTCCAGCTCCTGCTCCACCTCTGCCATCCGGGCATAGGTGACCCGGAACGCCACATGCCGCATGGCGATGGTGTTGTGATCAGGAACCGGCCCTGGGCTGGCGGAATCGGCGGGGAACAGGTTCAGGTAGCAGCCCGGGCATACCCGCAGGATGAACGGCGGACCACTCTCCAGCCCCTCCATCCCAGCCGGCAGGAACCCCAGCACCTGCTGGTACCAGGCCATCGAGGCCTGGGGATCCCGCACCGTGAGCGCCACGTGATCGAGGGCCTCGATCGGCAGGGCATTGGCGGCCGTGGCAAAGCTGTCGGGGCTGGAGCGCATCGGAGGGAGTCGGGCAGCGGACAGTGGGAGAGGAGACGGTGACAGAGCGACCCTGCGGGGGCAGCGTGGTCAGACCAACAGGCCGGCGCTGCGCTTCTCCCGCAGCAGTTTGCGCAGGCCGATGGTCATGGCGTCGCTGGCCAGCAGCAGATCGCCGCGACCGTCGAGATCAGGCAACCGTGGGGTGAGGGTCTCCACCATGCGCTGATCTTCCGCCATGAAGCGATCCACCCGCCCGCGGGCATTGCCGTCGGCCAGGGGGGTGCGCAGGAAGGAGCGGAAGTGGCGCCAGAGGTTGAGGGTGCGCCCCTCATCCAGCGGCACATGGGCGGTGCACAGAGAGATCTGGAAATCGCCGAACACCACCCGCACCAGCGACACATTGGCCAGCCAGAGCTGGATGTGCTGCACACCCCCATCGCTGGCCTGGTCGCCAGCCTGCTCATCGGCATTGAAGAGGCCCCGCAGACCACGGCCCTGGTCGGCCCGGTAGTGGCGATCCCGGGGAGCCAGCACCCGCTCATAGAGGCTGTCGTCCTTCACCCACTGCTCCTCGGGCATCAGCTGATCGGGGGCCATGGCCCCGAAGCTGCCGGAGTGCACGAAGGGGGCATGGGTGAGATCCATGAAGGCCTCCAGCACCCGCAGCCAGTTGGCCTGCCACTCCACCTCGCCCTCCAGGTGGCGCCACTTGCCATCGCCGGCTTCAGGCAGGGGCCCCACCGGCGGCGGCGGCGGCAGGGCCGCTGGATCCGGCAAGGGGGCCTGGGGATCGCGCGCCCACCACAGCCACAGGAAACCAGCGGCCTCGCGGCAGGGCACCGCCCGGGTGTGGGCCCGCCGGGGCATGGGCTCGCCGGTGTGCTGGGCGGGGATGGCACTGCAATGGCCATCGGAGCCGAAACACCAGCCGTGGTAGCCGCAGGCAAGAGCGCCCTGGCTCACCCGTCCGGCACTGAGGGAAGCCCCCTTGTGGGGACAGCGATCCAGCACCGCAGCCACACCGCCAGCTGCATCGCGCCAGAGGGCAAAACGCTCACCGTGCAACTGCACCGCCAGGGGCTGGGCAGGCCGCAGGGCGGAAGCGAGGGCAACGGCGTACCAGGAATCGAGCAGTTTCATGGCAGATGCATGGGACACGCAGATCCCTCAGGGAACTGCTGTAGCACGGGCTCTCAGCCGAGTTTGGTTTTCCAGAGGTCGCCGTCGCGACCCAGCCAGCCCCGCTCCTGCAGGGCCGCCAGCAGGGCCTGGGCCTCCGGCGAGTCGAGGCTGCATTGCCAGTCGTCCGCCAGGAGGCTGGCCAGATCCGACGACGCCATCCCGCGCCGCAGGCCGCTCTTGAGCAGACGGCGCAGGGGGGCCGGCTCCAGCGACACCAGGGCCGTCATCGACAGGGGCCCTGAGGGGAGGCTGTCCAGATCGACGCTCACCATCGGAGCAACGCTTCGAACACGCGCGCAGCCTCAGAGCACGGTGTCGAGCAGGTTGTCGGCCAGTGCACGCACCCGCTCGCTCCAGGGATGGGTGGGGTAGGTGAGCACCGCCAGGCCGCCACTGGCCAGGGTGAGCAGGTCGTCGCTGAGGGGCAGCAGGGCTCCGATCGGCACGTCGTAGCTGCTGGCCACGCGCTCACGCACCTGCTCCTGATCGAAATGCTCAGGCAGCTTGTTCACCACCATGCGGATGGCGGGCACATCCAGACGCTCGGCCACTTCAATGGCCACGGCCGTCCCCAGATAGTCCTGGGTGTCGGGACGCATCACCATCAGCAGACAATCGGTGATGGCGGTGGAGAGGAGAGTCTCCTCATTGATGCCGGGGTGCGTGTCGATCAGCACCACATCCAGATTGAGCTTCTCGGAGAGCGCAAACAGCGCATCGTTCAGCTTTTCCACCTGATAGCCCTCCCGCAGCAGACGGGCGATGCGGTTGCTGTCCATCGAGGCGGGCACCAGCCAGATGCGGCCGTGGGCCTGCTTCACCTGCTCGGGGGTGACATCGTGGGCGCAATCCACGATCGGCGCTTCGCCCTGGAGATGGTCGTTGAGGGTGGACTGGCCCGCCGCAGGGGAGAAACCGAACAACACGTGAACACCGGGTGAGGCCAGATCGGTGTCGAACACCGCCACGCGCTTGCCCTTCAGGGCCAATGACGCGGCCAGATTTGCGGTGAGGTTGGATTTGCCGGTGCCGCCGCGGAAGGAATGGATCGCGAGGATGTGGGCCATGCCTTCCGATGAATGGGCAGACGTGAAGCGATGCTAGACCTCGTGTTCATGCGCGCTGCCGGAGCCTGATGCGCCTCTCCGTCCGGCTGATGGCCCTGGGGGTGACTGGCCCGATCCTGGGACTCGGCATCTTTCTGGCCCTGTCCGCCTCCACCGTGGTGGATCTTTCACGCAAGGCCAAACTCGAACTCACCAGCCTGTTCGATCAGGACAACCGCACCAATCTCATGCTCACCACGAGCATGATCCAGCGCTACACGCGCAGCCTGGCCAATCAACTCCAGGGCGATTCCGAGCGGGTGGCAGCCCTGCTGCGTCGTGACCTGCGGGCGGATGAGAGCGGCCAGCTGTTCTGGAAGGGGGCAGCCCTGAACCCCCAGCAGGCACCGCAGCAGCTCAACCCCGTGCTGGCGATGCCGCTCACCACCCCCACGGAACGGGCCGGGATTTTCCTGCGCGACAACAGCGGCCGCTGGAGGCGGCTCACGGGGGTGGACATGAACGGCAACGCCTTGCCCCCGGGCTGGTCGCCGCCCCAGCAGACCGTGGGGGACATCGAGGCCATGACCCAGCTGGCGGATGGCCGCTTTGAGGCCCGCAACAGCATCGTGCTCGGGGATGGGGTGTGGCGCATGACCCGGCTCACCCCCCTGGAGATCGGCAAGCCCCAGCGCCTGCTCCTGTCGGTGAGCGTGCGCACCGACGCCGCCAACCAGGTGCTGGAAAGCAGCGCCTCCCTGTTTCCCTACAAAAACCACCAGGTGGCGTTCTTCGGCTTCACGCCGGACGGCAACTTCTACTGCAGCTACGCCAAGCCCTCCAGGAACACCTGCCAGTTGCTGCGCGAGGTGATGCAACGATCGGGGGGAATCCCCAAGCCGGAGGGCAGCCACCAGGAGGTGCTGTTGGAGCGGGCCGTGAACGCGGCGAGCAGCCGCGGGGGCAAACCCCAGCCCCAGCGGCTGTTCATCGCCACCTTTCCCACCTGGAACTGGCTGGCGGTGATCCTGGTGGAGGAATCTCTCCTCGACGACAACCTGATCCCCCTGCGGCAGGCCACCAGCCAGCTGCTGCTGCTGCTGCTGGGGGCCAGCCTGCTGCTGCTGGCGGGCTGCGCCATCGCCGCCTGGCAGATCTCCGAGGGGATCAAGAAGGAATTGCGGATGCTGGCGGAAGCCGCCGATGGGATCGCCGCCGGCCGCACACGCATGCAACTCCCCTACGCCGCCGACGATGCCCTGGGGCGACTGGTGCGGGCCTTCAACCGCATGGCCGGAGCCGTGGCCGACCGCGAGGAATCCCTGCGGGCCCGCATCCGCACCCTGGAGATCGACATCAACCAGCAGGCCCTCAGGGGCCAGGTGTGCACCATCACCCAGGATCCCAGCTTCAACGAACTCAGCGCCCGCGCCCGGGAGATGCGGGCGCGGCGCCGGGTCCGGGAGCAGGGCGGGATCAGTTCAGCTTCGACAGACGGGTCGGCAGGCTGAGCCGGGCCAGGGGGTTGCCCACCTGCTGCTGCAGCTGGCCATCGGGCTCGTAGGTCAGGCCACTGGCCCTCGCCAGGCTCACCAGGGCCACGTTGTAGTCGGCGAGTTGGTCGATGTACACGCCCACCGCCTGGGTGAGATCCTGCTGGGCCTGCACTACATCGGTGATGTTGCCGTAGCCGGCATTGAAGCGCAGGGTTTGCAAGCGCAAGGCCTGACTCGCCGAGTTCACCCGCGCGGACGCCAGCAGCACGGCCTCCCGCCCCTGCATCGCCTGGGCGTGATAGGTCTGCACCTCCCGACGCACCTGATTCAGCGCTGATTGCACCTGGGCTTCGGCGGCCCTGGCCTTGCGCAGGGCGGCGGCCGCGTTCATGCGCGCCTGGCCGCCATCAAAACCCGTGAAGGTGATCTGCAGGGCCGTGGAACCATTCCAGAAGTCCGTGCGAGCGTTCTGCACCCAGGGCGGCCCCAGGGCCGTGTAGCCCACGCCCTTGGTCCAGTAGAGGGAATTCACCAGGGCAATGGTGGGGCGATACACCGCCAGTTCGATCTGGGCCTGAGCCTCATTGATCTTCACCGCCGTGAGCTGCTGCTCAATCACCTTGCGGTAGGCCATGGCCGAGCGCAGGGTGGACTCCAACGGCTGAGACCAGCTGCCCAGGGGAGCGAGGGAGGCCGAGGGCCGCAGGGCTGCCGCATTCGACTCATTGAGCAGTTCGGCCAGATCGGCCTGGGCCACCTGGGCGTTCTGCTGGGCGTTCACCAGGTTCACCTGGTCGGTTTTGAGCACGGTGTCCTGCTTGGCCAGCTCCAATTTCGAGGCCACGCCGAGCTTCACCCGCGACTGGGCCAGGCGGTAGAGCAGCTGGTCGTTGGCCACCAGTTGCTGGCCGGTGATCGTCTTGGCGATCGCCCGCTGAAGATTGATGTACGCCTCCTCCGTGCGCAGCTTGTTGTCGCGTCGGGCGATCACATAGCCATCCACCGCCTGGCGCACCAGATACTTGTTCTGCCAGATGGTGGGCGTACGGGCCGGATCGAACAGATTCCAGTTGAGATCGAACTGATTCAGGCTCTGGAAATAGCTGCTTGCGAACGCGGTGGCGTTGGCATAGGCGCCGGAGGCCGGCGCGCCGACCCCCGTCAGAGCACCGGTGTAGTTGTAGTAGGAGCGCTGCCCGTTGATGCCGCCGTTCAGGCTGCCGTTGATCACCGGCCACCAGCTGGCATAGGCGGCACCGAGACTGTTCTGGGTGGCCAGCAACTGCTCGTAGGTCTGGCGGACCACGGGATTGCGGCGATGGGCCAACTCCACCGCCGTGCTGAGATCCAGATTGCCGAGCTGCTCCACCGGAATCGGACTGAGACCGAAGGAGGGAAGCGGCTGGCCGGCGGGCCAGCCCACCCCCAGGTTCTCCACGGCCTTGGTGGGAGGTGGTGCCGGCTGGGGTTCACCGGGCCTGGCCAGGGCCGCCAGCGGAGCCAGGGCCAGCAGGGGGAACAGCCGGCGAAGGCGCAGCAGCAGGGTCATCGGGCCTGGGCGATCACATAGGAGAGGGGCAGATCCAGCAACTTGCCGGCCCGGGGCACGTAGGCCCGCTTGTTGAACACGTCGTAGTCGTGCTGTTCGATCACATCGAGGATGCCGCGGTACAGCCGCAACGAAGCCCACACCGGCCAACGGGCATCCGGGGCCAGCCAGCGCACCCCCGCCTCCGAGCGGTCGAACCACTCACGGGCCCTGTTCACCTGAAAACGCATCAGGTCCCGCCAGTTGTCGTTGAGCACCCCCTGCATCAACTGGACTTCGCTGTAGCCGAAGCGCTCCAGGTCCTGCTGGGGCAGATAGATACGACCGCGGCCGCGATCCTCACCCACATCACGCAGGATGTTGGTGAGCTGATTGGCGATGCCGAGGGCCACAGCCGCCTCCGAGGTATCGGGAACATCGCTCCAGGGGGCCGTGGTGTAGGCGGGGTCGAGGCCCATCACCTCCTGGGTCATCAGGCCCACGGTGCCCGCCACCCGGTAGCAGTAGAGCTCGAGCTCTTCAAAACTGGCGTAGCGGTGCTGGTGCAGATCCATGCGCTGGCCCTCGATCATCTCGAGGTAGGGCTGCAGCGGCTGCGGGTAGCGATCCAGCGTGTCGCGCATCACCAGATCGAGCCCATCGCGCACCGTGCCATCGAACAACTCCCGGGTGCGCGCTTCCCAGCCATCGAGCCGGGCCGCCAACTCCGCCACGGGCCGGGCCTGGGCCTCGGCACTGTCCATCAGTTCATCGGTGCGGCGACACCACACGTAGATGGCCCAGATGGCGCGCCGCTTGGCAGGCGGCATCAACAAGGTGCCCAGGTAGAAGGTCTTGGCCCATTGGGCCGTTTCCTGCCGGCATTGCTCGTAGGCCTGCTCGAGACTGGGCAGCACGGCGGCACAACCGGGACGCTGGCCATGGTGGCAGAGCGCCGTGGTCATGCGCCGCCCCGGGTGGCATCGCGCCGGGCACGCATCGCCCGGGCCCGTTCCGCCAGGCTGGAGAAGGAGGGATCGGCCACGATCGAACCCACCTGGGTGGTGACGGCCTGGCGGCTGATCTTGATCTCCAGCTCCTGAATGCTGGAACGCAGCTCCGTTTCCCGCCGCGACACCGCCGCAGACATGCGCTGAAACGCCGCCAGCAATGGCGCCACCCGAGGGTCCTCCCTCACGTCGCTGCCCATGGATGCCACGAAGCGATCGGCCTGGCTGAGTTCCCGATCGAGCCGTTGCTGCCCTTGGACCAGGTTGCGGTAGAGGTCCTGGGCCTGATCCCAGGAGGCCTTCTTCTCCAGGCAGGCTCCGATCCGCGCCCGCAACAGCGTGGCGTTGAAGGGCTTGGGCAGGTAGTCCTCGGCCCCGGCTTCGATGCAGCGCACCACGCTGGAGAGCTCGTCGAGGGCACTGATCATCACCACCGGGATGGGGCGCAGCTGCGCATCGGCCTTGAACTCCGCCAGGGTGCCGTAGCCATCGAGCCTGGGCATCATCACGTCGAGCAGCACCAGATCGAACGGCTGCTGCCGGGCACGGTCCAGGGCCTCAACCCCATCGGAGGCGGTGCTCACCAGATGGCCCAGGCGGCTGAGGCGCTTGGCCAGCAGATCGAGGTTGGACGCGTCGTCGTCGACCGCCAGGATCCGACCGGGCCGAACGGCGGGGGCGGCGCCCACCGGGCCGGGGGGCAGCCATTCCGATTCGGCCTCCTCAGGGAGATGGGCGGCGGCCAGCTGTACCGATGGGTTGAGCAACTCAGCGGTGAGGCGGCCACGCACCAGGGCCAGCATGGTGGTGGCCGCCGTCTGGATCCTGCGCAGGTCGGCGACAACCTGGGGATGGGTCTCAACAACCTCCTCCTCCAGCAACTCGCTGTAGCCCAGGATCTGGTTGATGGGAGTGCAGAGATCGTGGCGCAGCTCAGCCAGAGAATCGCTCATCAGCGCTCAGAATCCACACCAGTTCGCACCAACTGGGCCTGCATCTTGTCGAGCAGGCGCTGCAGATCCACCGGTTTGGTGTCGTAATCGTCGCAGCCGGCCTGCAGGCATCTTTCGCGATCACCATCCATGGCATGGGCCGTCAGTCCGATCACCGGGATCGAGGCGGTGGAGGCCTCAGCCTTGAGCCGACGGGTGGCCTCCCAGCCATCGATCACCGGCAGGCTCATGTCCATCAGGATCAGCGCCGGGGCCTCACTGACCGCCATCCGCAGGGCCTCGGCACCATCCACGGCCATCAGCACCTCGAAGCCCTTGCGTCCAAGGCGCCGCGACAGCATGTCGCGATTCATTTCGTTGTCTTCGACGAGCAGAACACGCACCATTTCGCCTCCACTCTTCAGGATCTGCCTGCCAGGATCGCATTGACCTGCTCAGCCAGAGCCACGGCGCTGAAGGCGCCCTTGCTCACCACCTCGCTCACCCGTCCGTGCAAGCGGTGGCGATCGGCGGCCGTGAGCTCCTTGGCGGTGATCACGATCACCGGAATGCTGGCGGCGGCCGGGTTGCGCCGGAGTCGTTCCAGAAAGTCCAGGCCGTCCATCTGCGGCATCATCAAGTCGAGCAGGATCAGGGCCGGTCGAACCTGAGCCACGGCGGCCAGGGCCTCCAGGCCATTGGCGGCGCAGTCGACCACCCAGCCCTCCCGCTCCAGCACCCGGCGCAGCAACTCCGCATTGGTGGGCTCGTCCTCCACCACCAGCAGGTGGGCTGTTCCGCGGGCAGAGGCGGCACGGATGGTGTCCAGAAGGCTGTCGAGTTCGGCCCGCTGCAGGGGCTTGGCCAGCGATCCCGCCGCACCGAGGGCCTGGCCCAGGGCACGATTCTCCAACAGGCTCATCATTACCACTGGAATCTCGGCCAGCTGCGCATCGGCCTTCAGCGCCGCCAGCACCGACCAACCATCCATGCCAGGCATCATCACGTCGAGGGTGATGGCATCGGGCCGGAGCGCACGGGCCATGGCCAGGCCTTCCTCTCCGCCATGGGCCACCTCCACCCGGTAGCCCTCCCGCACCAGATGGCGGCGCACCACCTCCACGGTGGCCGCGTCATCGTCGATCACCAGCACCGTGCCGCGCGGCGCCACCGGGGGCGCGCCATCGGCACTGACCTCTGGGGCATGGGGCAACGACTCGGGATCCACCACCCGGCGCGGCAGCAGCAACGTGAAGGTGCTGCCCTCGCCAGGGCGGCTGGTCACGCTGATATCCCCCCCCATCAAGCGGCTGAAGCGACGGCTGATGGCCAGGCCCAGGCCCGTGCCGCCGTATTTGCGGGTGGTGCTGCTGTCGGCCTGACTGAAGGCCTCAAACAACCGACCCAGCTGCTCGGAGGTCATGCCAATGCCGGTGTCGCTCACCGCCAGCGCAATCGCATCCGGGGCGCCTGGGGCAGACTCGAGGCTGGTGGCACGCACGCTGAGGGTGATCGTGCCGTGACCGGTGAACTTGCAGGCGTTGCTGAGCAGATTCAGCAGGCACTGGCGCAGCTTGGTGAGATCGGCGTGCATGATGCCGATGTCATCGGGGCATTGCACAACCAACTGATTGGCATTCTTGGTGAGCAAAGGCTTCACCGTGGCCACCACGTCGTGCACCGTTCGGGCCAGATCAAAACTCTCGAGATAGAGACTCATCTTGCCTGCCTCAATCTTGGAGATGTCCAGCACGTCGTTGATCAGCCCCAGCAGATGCTGACCGGCCGCCTGGATTTTCTGCAGATCCGGCACAAACTCTGCGGGCTCAAGCTCTTCAGCCTCCTCGATCAACATCTCGCTGTAGCCAATGATCGCGTTCATTGGCGTGCGCAGCTCATGGCTCATGTTGGCCAGAAAGGCGCTCTTGGCCTGATTGGCCTCCTCCGCCTCCAGGCGCGCCGCCAGGGCCTGCTGTTCTTCATGCTCGGCGCGGCGGCGGGCAATCTCTCTGGCAATGAGGGCACGGGTGAGGCGTTGACTGAACAGCCAGGACAGGGCCAGCACCGCCAGGATCATGACCGCCGTCAGGCCGAGCACCCCCAGCGACAGCTTCAGACTGAGGCGATCAATGTCCGGCAGGTATTTCGCCGTCAGAATCCTGGCGTTCCAGGGCATGAAACGCCGGATTGAAATGTCATAGCCCTGCTGCTGCCAGTGGTTGTTTCCCGGTGATCGCGCAGCAGGACCATCGAGCAGTTCACGCACCCTGGTCGCCGAAACATGGCTCGACTGGAAATGGCGAACGCCGCGGGAATCCTCCAGAGCCACAAACCCGTTGTCGAGAATGCGGGTGTTGCGCACACTGCGGCCGATCTCATTGAGGGTGGCCATGGGATAGCCGGCGTAAAAGGCGCCGATCACGCGGCCACTGCGATCGCGGATCGGCTGGTAGGCAGCGAAATAGGGATTGCCGAAGATCAGGGTGACCCCGAGATAGAGGTGGCCCCGTCGCAGGGCCTGATAGGGCTGGCCACTGCGATCCAGCTCACTGCCCACCGCCAGGCTGCCATCGCCGCGACGCACGGTGGTGAGCAGCCGCACAAACTGATCGCCACTGGCCACGAACACGGTGGCGGTGGCTCCCAGCTGCTCCGAAACGGACACCACCAGATCCCCCCGCTGGGTCACCGACGTGGCACCGAAGCGAAGATTAGGCAGCCGTTCACCCGCCACCTCGATCGGCTGGGGCCCCAGGGAGGGCACGCCCAGGGAGAGGAAATTCGCCGCCAGTACCCTGGCCCCGGCGAGGGCCAGACGCCGGTAGATGGCATCAGTGATCCGCAGTTGACTGTCGAGGTTTTCCGTGATGCTGCTCACGTGATGGTTGGTGAAGCGATCCACCTCTTGGCGGAGGCGCACCAGGCTGTACACACCGGACCCCACCAGCAGGGTGGAAACCACTGCGAACCAAACCAACGTGACCCGGCGCACCCGGCGTTCAATGGCGCTGGCCTGGGGACCCAGGGCGCTGTTGCCGGGAGGGCTGTTCATCCAGCGCCCGCCAGAGACGATCCCGCCACCGCCTGGGCGCACTGCTTGCCGCTCAACACAGCCCCCTCCATGGAGGCCAGGTAACGCTGCATTGTGTAGCAGCCCGCCAGGAAGAAGTTGGCAATCGGAGAGGTTTGATCCGGCCGCAGTTGCTGGCAACCGGGAACGGTCTTGTAGACCGACAGAGGCGTTTTCACCACAATCGACTTGCGCAGCTGGGCCTGATCGTCACCAGTGAAATGCATCGGGAACAGACGCTTGAGCTCTTCCATGGTGGCGGCCACGATCTCCTCATCCGGACGGCCGATCCAATCCTTGGCTGGGGCGAACACCAGCTCCAGCATCGAGCGCTCGGGATCCTCGTACTCCCGGCAGGTGTTGCTCATGTCGGCGTACACGCTCAGCAGCGGGCTGCGGCTGAACAGCAGGTGATCGATCTCGGTGAGTTTGCGATCAAACCAGAGATGGATGTTGATCACCGGCACACCATTGAGCCCATCCAGCCTCTTGAAATAGGGGATATCTTTCCAGGGCTCGGGGATCAGCAGCTTGAAGGGATCCACCGGCAGGGCGCTCACATAGGCGTCGGCCTGGAGGGTGAAGCCCTCCTTGCCCTTGATGCCGCCGATGCGGAAACCGCTCACCGTGCCATCCGGGTTGAGTTCGATCTCGCGCAGGGGCGCATCGAGATGCACCTCACCGCCGCGGGCCACCACATAATCCACGATCGGCTGGCAGAGCCTCTGGGGCGGGTTTCCATCGAGGAAGGCCATCTTGGAGCCGTCGCCCTCCTGCAGGAAGCGATTCAGGGCGGTGAGCACCACCGTGCTGGAGATCTCATCGGGATCGATGAAGTTCAACGCCTTGGCCATGGCAATGAACACCTCGTCGTTGACGCGGTCGGGGATGTTGTGCAGCTTCAGCCACTCGCTCCAGGAGTATTGGTCGCACTCCTCCACGTATTGCTGCCCCCGCAGCATCGCCGGCACCAGCCCCAAACCGAAGGCGATCTTCTCGGGCCAGGTGAGCATGTCGTTATTGCCCAGAATCGCCGCCACACCGTTGAACGGAGCCGGAATGTCGGGGAAGTCGAAACGGCTGTAGGTGCCCGGAGTTTCCTTCTGGTTGAAGATCATCGAGTGGCTCTTCCACTGCAGACGGTCTTCGATGTTGAGCTCCTTGAACAGCTGGCGCATGTTGCGATAGGCGCCGAAGAAGATGTGCAGGCCGGTTTCATACCAGTCGCCGTCGGCGTCCTGCCAGGCGGCCACCTTGCCGCCGAGCACATCGCGGGCTTCCACCACCACCGGGGTGTGACCGGCGTCGCAGAGGTACTTGGCACAGGCCAGACCAGCCAGGCCAGCACCGGCAATGGCGACGCGCATGGACAACACCGAAACAGAAGGCAACCTTAAGAGGCGCGCTCCCGCCGCCGCTTGACCGGCGCGGCCGGAAGCTTTCTAAAGTCGAGAGGCGCCGACCCATGGGTCCGCCGCTTCAGCGCCGCATCGCCGCCGCCCTCCATGGCCGACACCCTGATCAAGTCCACCACCCGTCACATCCGCCTGTTCACGGCGCGGGTGGAGAACGGGCAACTGGTGGCCGATGCCAGCCAGCTCACCCTGGATGTGGACCCAGACAACGAGTTCCTGTGGGAGCAGCCGGCCCTGGAGGCGGTGCAGCAGCGTTTCCGTGACCTGGTGGAGGCCCACGCCGGGGCCGACCTCAACGACTACAACCTGCGCCGCATCGGCTCGGAACTGGAAGGCACGATCCGCCAGCTGCTGCAGGCCGGCCAGCTCCGCTACAACCCGGATTGCCGGGTGCTGAACTACTCGATGGGACTGCCCCAGAGCCCGAGCGCAGCATGACGCGATCCCGTTACGGCCGCACCTACCAGGACGACGACCGCTACAGCAGCCGCGAGCGCTACGCCGAGCCCCCCCGCCGGGGAGGCCCTTCGGGAACACGGAGCGGTGGCGGCCCCGGGGGTGGTGGCATGGGCGGTGGCCCCCCTGGCGGTTTTCAGTTCAACGTGGCCACCATCGCCGTGCTCTCCGGGGTGCTGGTGGTGGGCATCGGCATTGGCACCGCCATTTCCAGCACCACCCAGGGCAACCAGGGCAACATCGCCAGCTCCCAGCAGCTCGACATGGCCGTGGCTGATCCGGAGTTCTGCAAGCAGTGGGGCGCCAGTGCCTTTGTGATGGACGTGCAGATGTACACGACCATGAACCCCTCCACCAGCTTCGTGACCCAGCCGAAGCTGCAGCCCGGCTGCGTGATCCGCCGTGAAAACTGGAGCGTGCTCCAGAAGGAGGGGGCTGTGACGGCCGATCAGATGCGCCAGTGCAAGCAGCGCATGAACACCTTTGCCTACATCGGCTCCGTCAAGGACAAGCCAGAGGTGCGTTGCGTGTATCAGACCGACATCGTGGACAACAAATTCCAGACCAAGGGCGTCGCCGACGACAGCGTGGGCGTGACCCCGGAAGCCGACCAGTTCTGACCCTCAGGCCTGGGGTTCCACCCCATCGGCCTGGGCCGCAGCCTGCTGTTGCAGTGGGCGGCGCAGCGGGCTGTCGGGACTGGCGAATACCGGCAGGATCTCCCTGCGGAAGGCCTCGGCCGCCCGCGAGCAGTAGCGGGCCGGATGGGTGATCAGCTTCAGCTGGCGCCGCACGGAGAGATCCGCCAGCGCCGGCCGGTGCAGACTCCCGGCCGCCAGCTCCCGCTCAATCGACACCACCGGCAGGAAGGCAGCCCCCAGGCCGCTCTGCACGGCGTTCTTGATGGCCTCGAAAGAGTTGAGCTCCATCTCGATCTTGAGGCGTGCCACATCCAGGCCTGATCGGGCCAGCAGCTGGTCCACCATCTTGCGGGTGGTGGACTGGGCATCGAGGCAGACGAATCCCAACCGGTAGAGGTCGTCCTTGCTGAGCTCCGGCAGCCGGGCCAGGGGGTGCTTGGTGGGCAGCACCAGGGCCAGCTCGTCGCTGGCGTAGGGCACCACCTGCAGCAGCTCGTTGAGTTCACCCGGCAGCTCCCCGCCGATGATCGCCAGATCGATCTGGCCATTGGCCACACTCCAGCCCGTGCGCCGGGTGCTGTGCACCTGCAACTGCACGGCCACCTCCGGATACTTCTGCCGGAACAGGCCGATCATGCGCGGCATTAGATAAGTGCCGGTGGTCTGGCTGGCGCCCACGATCAGAGAGCCGCCCTTGAGGTTGTGGAGGTCGTCGAGGGCGCGGCAGGCCTCCTGGCACTGGCTGAGGATCCGATCGCAGTAGCTCAGCAGCAGGTGGCCGGCCTCCGTGAGCTGGGCCTTGCGGCCGCCACGGTCAAACAGCGACACATCCAGCTGCTTCTCCAGATTCTGGATCTGCAGGCTCACCGCCGGCTGGGTGACGTACAGGCTGTCGGCCGCCTTCTTGAAGCTGCCCTCGCTGGCGATGGCCCGCAGGATGCGCAGCTGGTCGAGGGTGAACGGCAGATCAGCCATGGGGGATCCCGAGGGTGCTCGCCGGCTGGGGCCCTGAACTCTAGAAGCAGTGGGCGAGCGCGCCCCAGCGGCGT
>RGNC01000301.1 GCA_010029175.1 Synechococcaceae bacterium WB8_1B_136
ATCAGGACTGGGGTTCCATGGGCGGCGTGTTCGCCGTGGCCTCCGGCGGTATCCACGTGTGGCACATGCCCGCGCTGGTGAGCATCTTCGGCGACGACTCGGTGCTCCAGTTCGGTGGTGGTACCCACGGTCACCCCTGGGGTTCCGCTGCAGGTGCTGCGGCCAACCGCGTGGCTCTCGAAGCCTGCGTCAAGGCCCGCAACGCCGGTCGCGAAATCGAGCGCGAAGGTCGCGACATCCTCCTGGAAGCCGCGAAGCACAGCCCCGAGCTGGCCATCGCCCTCGAGACCTGGAAGGAAATCAAGTTCGAGTTCGACACCGTCGACAAGCTCGACGTCCACTGATCAAACGTCCACTGATCACTCAACCACAGGCCAGCGGGAGATCGGCTTTACTGCCACTCCCCTGCCTGGTTGAGCGGACAGAGAACCCCAGAACGGTTCAACCATTCCATCCATCTCAAGGATCCCCATGCCCTTCAAGAGCACCGTGGGTGACTACCAAACAGTCGCCACCCTGGAGACGTTCGGCTTCCTGCCGCCCTTCACCCAGGACGAGATCTACGACCAGATCGCTTACATCATTGCCCAGGGTTGGAGCCCGCTCGTTGAGCACGTCCACCCCAGCAACTCCATGGCCACCTATTGGTCTTACTGGAAGCTGCCCTTCTTCGGTGAGAAGGATCTGAGCGTGATCGTGAACGAGCTGGAAGCTTGCCACCGCGCCTATCCCGACCACCACGTGCGTCTGGTGGGCTACGACGCCTACACCCAGAGCCAGGGTGCCTGCTTCGTGGTGTTCGAAGGCCGCTGAATTCAGCGCCTTCATCCTTTGCGGTCCCGGACTGCGTCCGGGACCCAATCTCCATCGATCAACAGCTGAACAGATGATCAACAGCACCGAGGCTTCGGTGGGTTGATGGGATCTGCGCTGTTGCGTTCCAATCAGTCATTCCATTACGCCGGGCGGACATGGCCAGCAACTCGAGTCGTGAAGCAGCTCTGGAGCGCCGCAAGGCGTTGACCAATGGCGGCAAGAAAGCCGCTGGGCGCTACACCTCCGGCTCCAGCCGCGTGCGCACCGCCGCGGATGCCCGCCCCACCCGCACCAACACCGCCCAACAGCCCGCCACCGACGCCACGGTGGTGGCGAGCCCCAGCAAGGTCGCCGAGATCAGGGGCAGCTCCCCCGCCGCCAGCGATCGCTCCCGGCGCCCCGCCGGCCTTGGCTCCGCCGCCGCAGCACCCCGCAGCGCCGCCAAGCCGATCGCCAACCCCAGCCGTGAGTTGGTGCTGGCCCGCCGCGAAGCCCTGAGCCGCAGCGGCAAGCGGGCCGACAAGTCGCAGGACCGCAGCCGCGCCGAGGCGGCCAAGGCCGCATCGATCGCCGGCAGTGCCCCTTCCGCCAGCGATCCCTCCCGCCAACAGGGCAGCCACACCTGCATGTGCCAGGGGCAGAAGCAGGAGGCTCCCTCAACCGCGGCCCCCAGCCTCTCCCTCGGCAACCGCACGGCGACTGGCAACAGCGACCGGGCCGCGGCGCATGCCGCAACCAAGAAGG
>RGNC01000302.1 GCA_010029175.1 Synechococcaceae bacterium WB8_1B_136
CACATCCGGTTGGTTGCAGGACAATCGGGCGCGGGCGTTGGTGCACCTGCAGCGGACCGTGGAGGCTGTGGCCATCTGGCGGACAATCCCCGCTGACCAGGATGAACCACTGGCTCGCGCCATTGCTGAGATGCTGGAGTTGTACGCCCGTGAGGCCGATCGGGAGGCGACGACCCAACGGGTTGATGCCCTGGTGGCAGACCATCAGCCGGATGCTGCGGTGCAGCTGCTTACTGAAGCGATCCTGCAGGACCCTGATTGGGATGGCTGGCAGGAGGCTCTGAAGCGGGTGGTTGCTGAGCAGGAGCAGCCGGATTCACCTGGCGAGGACCTGCTGCGTGTGGAGCTACGGGAACCCCAACTGGCGTTGCGTGCCTTCGAGGCGTTCCTCAGGGCCGTGGAGCAGCGCCAGGCGAAAGCTGTTGTTTAACCAGCACAGCGAGCAGTTTCTGCACCTCACGCTGCTGCTGGCCGTGCTGGTTCAGCAGACTGTGCTGGCTGCGGGATAGCAGGAAGTAGTGCTCCAACTCCTCTTGAACCTGGTGCAGCTGCAGCAGGGTGAGTTCTGCTTCCTCCTGGGCTGTTTTGAGAGCGTCGTCTTGACGCTCTAGCTGTTGCTCCAGTTCCGCCACCCGGGGTTTCAGCTTCTCCAGCTCCGTGCTGCTGGCGTCGAGTCGCTGCTGCTTTTCACGATCTGCCAGGAAAATCGCCTCCAGCTCCTCTTGAACCTGGTGCAGCTGCAGCAGGGTGAGTTCTGCTTCCTCCTGGGCTGTCCTGAGCTCGCTCTCTTGGCGCTCCAGTTCGCTGGGGGCCCCCAGGGCATGGCGCAGCTCCTGCAGCAGCACGTCTCCCTGGGCGCTGCCCTGGCGGAGCCGCTGGCGATAGTGCAGATCGGGTTCGCGGCCCAGCAGTTCGGCTCTCAGTTCAAGATCCAGATAGGCCTCCAGCAGCTGGGGCTCAACTTCGATCAAGCTGAGCAAGGCAGTACCGACCAGGGACGGGATGGGATTGGGCTGAGCCACTGGCGCCTGGAACGGTTCCCCCGCGTTGGCGCGGCTGGCGATCCATCGGCGCAGCCCCTGGGGGCCGAGTTGCTGCAGCTGCCAGTGGGCCAACAGGGGCTGGGCTGTTCGCTCCGACCAATCCAGCAGTTGCCGATAACCCTCAACCAGCTGCTGCAGCGTGGGCTGCATAGCTGCTGCAACCAGCTGATCGGGGCTGTCGTAGATCAGCAGGCCATCCGCGTTGGGGGCGGGTGGCTTGGTGGAAGGCCATGGTTCAAGGCCCGTCGTGGTGAGCAGATCCACCGTGGCGGCAGGCAGCGGGAATGGCGAGTACCAATACGTCATGTCGCAGCCAACACGGCAGTGATCCTGGGCAGATTATCGAGGCTGCAAGCATGGGACCCGACTGAGGGAGGGCATGGTCCAGTGGTGGTGTCGGCTGGAGGCCCATGGGGCCGGCGATCCATCGCTGCTGGCAGCGCAGGCCAGGGTGCTGGGCGTGCAGGCCTGGGTGGTGGATGTGGCGGTGTGCCCCGATGGATCCCTGTTGCCTGGA
>RGNC01000303.1 GCA_010029175.1 Synechococcaceae bacterium WB8_1B_136
CAGGCCAACTTCCATGGCGCCGATCTCTCGGATGCCCTGATGGACCGCACCGACATGAGCGGCACCGATCTGCGGGGAGCGGTGCTGGTGGGGGTGATCGCCTCCGGCGGCAACTTCAGCGGCGCCGATGTGACGGACGCCGATTTCAGCGATGCCCTGCTGGATCGGGTGGATCAGCGGCTGCTGTGCCAGAGCGCCAGCGGCACCAACCCGATCACCGGCGCCGACACCCGCGCCTCCCTGGGCTGCTGAAGTCCACCGGCCTCGTTCAGACCCGCTCCAGCCAGCCCCGCAGCTTGCCGGGATTCAGCAGGCCTGCCGGGTCGTAGGCGGCCTTGGCGGCCACCTGATCGGCATCCACCACCCCCAGCCCCCCGTCTTCCACGCTGAGCACGTGGGGGTTGAACAGGATGCAGCCCAGGTCTCGGGCCTGGTCGATCAGCGCTTGCAGGGCCTCCGACCCTCGCCAGCGCACCAGCGGCAGGCAGGCCAGGCGCTGCACGCCCTGGCTGCGCACGGCCTCCAGGTGCCAGAGCAGATCGTCGCCCCAGCGGGCCCGCAGGGCCGCCAGGGCCGGCCCCTCCGGCTGGGGCAGCACCAGCTGCAGGTAGGTGAAGCCCGGCTCGCGGGCGCGCACATGCAGGGTGGTGTGGTTCCAGGTGAGTTCCCGCAGGGGGATGCCCCGGCTCTGCCCCTGGGGGGCCTGCCAGAGCAGCCGGCCGCCCAGCTGCGGCACCAGGCCCTCCAGCAGCGGCAGGGCATCGGGCGCCGCCAGCAGCAGCAGGCGATGCCCACCGCCATCGGCCTCCGGACAGCCCTGGGGCCAGGGCAGCCGCGCCGCCACCGGTGCCTCCAGCAGGCAGAGGGCATTGAGCTCCAGGGCCGAGGCGGGCAGCTGCTGGGCCGCCGCCAGGGCCTGCTCCCAGCCGGCAAACTCCAGCACCAGCTGCCGCCAGGCCACCGCCGCGCTGCTGGCCATGGTTAGGGCCGTGATGATGCCATTGCAGCCGTAGGCGTGGTTGATCGGCCTGGCCGCGGCCGCATCCAGCTGCAGCACGCGGGGCTCGGGCTCCACGGTGATCAGCTCCATCCCCAGCAGGTGGCCGGGATCCCGCAGGAACCCCCAGCGCAGGGAACCGATGCCGCCGGAGCCCCCGGCCACAAAGCCCCCCAGGCTGGCGGTGCGCACGGTGCTGGGCAGCAGACGCAGGGCCCGGCCCCGCGCCTGCAGCTGCTGGTCGAGATCGGCCAGCAGGATGCCCGGCTCCGCACAGAACACACCGCTGCTGGCATCCAGCTCCAGCAGGCGATTGAGGCCGGTGATGTCGAGCACCAGGCCGCCCGCCAGGGGCACGCACTGGCCGTAGTTGCCGGTGCCGGCACCCCGCAGGGTGAGGCTGACGCCATGGCGGGCGCAGGCCGCCGCCACCCGCCGCACCTGCTCGCTGCTGGAGGCCTTCACCCCCAGTTGGGCGCGGCGCCCCTGCAACAGCGGCGCCAACACGGGGGAATACACAAACGCATCGGCCGAGAGGGCCTCCAACTGCTCGGCGGCCTGC
>RGNC01000304.1 GCA_010029175.1 Synechococcaceae bacterium WB8_1B_136
AGCTGGCCTCCAGCGGCTTCGCCGACACCAGCCGCATCGGCGGCGGCAACCCGGAGCTAGGCACCCTGATGGCCCGCTGCAACCGCGAGGCGGTGCTCACGGCCCTAAGCCACTACCGGCGCCAGCTGGACGCCCTGGAGGCCCTGGTGCAGGGCGATCAGTGGACAGACCTGACGGCAAGCCTGGCCCACTGCCAGGCCCTGCGGCCGGAATTCCTGTCGTCCTAGCCCGGCGAACCCGTCTGATCCCGCAGCACCAGCTGGCGCCCGCGGCCCGCCAGCAGCTGCCGGCAGGCCATCAAGGCGGAGAGGCTCACCCCGGCGGTGCCCTCGCCGGGGTAGATCGCATCGCCGCAGAGCCAGAACCCCGGCAGCGGGGTGCGGCTGGCCAGGCCGAAGGGCCCGAACCGCGCCGGGTGCTGACCCAGCCCGCCCACAAAGCCAAAGGGCCGGCCGGTCCAGCCGGCAAAGCCCAGCGGCGTGGCCAGTTCCCGGTGGCGGTAGTGCTCGGGTTGGAGCCCCAGCCACTGCTGCAGACCGGCCTGGATCCCCTCCAGGGCCCGCTGCTTGCGCTGTTGGTAGGCGCTCTCCTCCAGGCTGAACCAGGGGCGGGCGGGGGTGAACACGCTGGCGATCACGGTGGCCTCCCCCGCCGGCGCGCGACCATCCCCCTCGGCACTCAGGGAGAGGAACAGGCTGCCGGGATCCCCCCACTCCAACTGGCCGTGCAGGCCCAGCTCGGCGGGGAGGGCCTCCCGGGCCACGGCCCCGTAAAACACCAGGGCGCCGGAGGGATCGCCGAAGCTCTCGATGCGGCGGCCATAGGCCGCTGGCAGCGCCTGCCCCAGCAACGGGGGCAGAGCCTGGGGCGGCAGGGTGCACACCACCTCGGCGGCCTGCAGCTGGAAGGGCCGCTGGGCCGGCCCCAGGCCCGTGAGCTGCCAGCCGCCGGCGGCGGGCTGCAGCGCCGTGAGCCGGTGGCGCAGCCGCAGCCTCCCCCCCGCCTGGGCCAGGGCCTGCTCCAGGGCCTGGCTGAGCCGCTGCATCGACCCCTGCAGATGCCAGAGCCCCAGGGGCTCCTGGGCCATGGCCAGCACCGTGGCGCCGTAGAGGGCGGAGGTGCGATCGGCCGGCTCCTGGGAGTAGAGCCGCAGCTGCAGATCGAGAAAACGCCGCAGGCGCTGGTCGGAACCACAGCCACAGAGCCGCAGCAGATCGGCCACGGTGGCCGCGGTGAACAGCCCGCTGGCCAGGGTGCCGAGGCCCAGGGCCCGCAGCAGCTGGGCCAGATCCCAGCCATCCCGGGGCGGCAGCACCGGATCACGGGCGGCAAAGGCCCAGTTGCTGCGGTGCAGGGCGCTGCACAGCTGCCAGAAGCGGTCGCTGCCGGGGAACTGGCGCAGGCGCTCCTGCCGCCAGCGGGCCGAATCGCGCCAGAGTCGGATCGGACGGTCCTCCCCGGCCAGCCACACGCTGCAACCCGGATCGAGGGGCTCGGCCGCCGGCAGCGGCAGGGCGAAGTGCTGAAACA
>RGNC01000305.1 GCA_010029175.1 Synechococcaceae bacterium WB8_1B_136
GGCCTCATCGAGGATCAGCACCGGTGGGTTCTTGAGGATGGCGCGGGCCACGGCGATGCGCTGGCGCTGGCCCCCCGAGAGCCGCTGGCCCCGCTCGCCCACCACGGTGTCGTAGCCCTGGGGCAGGGCTTCAATGAACCGGGAGGCCTCCGCCAGCTCGGCGGCCCGTTCAATGGCAGCCCTGGGGGCCGTGAAGCTGCCGTAGGCGATGTTCTCGGCCACCGTGCCGTGGAACAGGAACACCTCCTGGCTCACCAGGCCGATGGCGCGGCGCAGGTCGGCCAGCTCCAGCTCGCGGATGGGAACGCCGTCGAGCTGGATCTCCCCCTGCTGCACCTCGTAGAGCCGCGTGCTGCCGGCCGGCACCTCCAGGTTGAAGCCCTGCAGCAGCGCAGGCCTCCCCTCGTAGCCGAAGCCCACGTTGACGAAGCGGATGCTTCCGTTCACGGAGCTCAGGGGCAGGGGCTGGTGGCCACTGGGGATGCGGATCGGCGTGTCGAGCAGATCCAGCACCCGCTGGGTGGAGGCCATCGCCCGCTGGTAGTCGTCGAGGGTGCGGCCGAGGCTGGTGAGGGGCCAGAGCAGGCGCTGGGTGATGAACACCAGGAAGGAGTAGGTGCCCACGGCGATCGCACCCCGCCAGGCCTGCAGGCCGCCGATCACCAGGATGGCGAGGAAGGCGAACAGGATCGCGAAGCGAATCAGCGGGATGAAGGCCGCCGAGAGCCGGATCGCTCGGCGGTTGCTGTGCCGATAGGCCTGGCTCTGCTCCCGTAGGCGTTCGCATTCCCACGCCTCGGCGGTGTAGCTCTTGATCGTGAGCATGCCGCCGAGGTTGTTGGCCAGGCGACTGGCCAGATCGCCAGCCCGCTCGCGCACCTCGCGGTAGCGGGGCTGCAGCCGTTTCTGGAAGGCCAGCGAACCCCAGAGGATCACCGGGATCGGCAGGAACGACACCCCGGCCACGGTGGGCGAGAGCCACACCATGGCCCCACCCACCGCCAGCACCGTGGTGAGCAGCTGCAGCAGCTCATTGGCGCCGTGATCCAGGAAGCGCTCCAGCTGGTTGATGTCGTCGTTGAGGATCGCCAGCAGCCGCCCGCTGCTGCTGGCCTCGAAGAAGCCCATCTCCAGCTGCTGCAGATGGTGGTAGGCCTCCAGCCGCAGCTCGTGCTGCACCGTCTGGGCCAGGTTGCGCCACAGCAGGGCGTAGAGATATTCGAACAGCGATTCGGCGCTCCAGATCACAAACGAGAGCGCCGCCAGAACCCCCAGTTGGCCGGGCACGCTGGTGACCCCAAAGCCCGCGAGCCAGGAGGTGTTCTGCTGCACCACCACATCCACTGCCAGGCCGATCAACACCGGTGGAGCCAGGTCGAACAGCTTGTTGAGCACCGAGCAGGCCCCGGCGAGCCAGATCAGGCGTCGGTGGGGCCGCAACGTGCGCAGCAGGCGCTGCAGGGGAGCGGAAGAATCAGCCATGGCGCGATTCAACAGCAAGCCCCGGCGACTGGTGTCCAGCCGTGCC
>RGNC01000306.1 GCA_010029175.1 Synechococcaceae bacterium WB8_1B_136
GCCGGCCCTGCCGATGGTGGACACCTGCGGCACCGGTGGCGATGGCGCCAACACCTTCAACATCTCCACCGCCGTGGCCTTTGTGGCCGCCGCCTGTGGCGCCACGGTGGCCAAGCACGGCAGCCGCAGCGCCAGCGGCAAGGTGGGCTCCGCCGATGTGCTCGAGGCGGCGGGCCTGAACCTGCAGGCGCCCCCCCAGCAGGTGGTGGCGGCATTGCCGCAGGCGCGGGTCACGTTTCTGTTCGCCCCTGGCTGGCACCCGGCCCTGCTGGAGCTGGCGCCCCTGCGCCGCAGCCTGGGGGTGCGCACGGTGTTCAACCTGCTGGGCCCCCTGGTGAACCCGCTCCGCCCCGATAGCCAGGTGCTGGGGGTGGGGGGCGCCCATCTGCTCGATCCGATGGCCGATGCCCTGGTCCGGCTGGGGCTGGAGCGGGCCGTGGTGGTGCACGGCCACGGCGGCCTGGATGAGGCCTCCCTGGGCGGCCCCAGTGAGCTGCGGCTGATCGAGGCAGGCCAGGTGCGCAGCGAGCGGCTCGACCCCCGCGGCCTGGGGCTGGCCGACGCTCCACTCTCTGCTTTGGTGGGGGGGGATCTGGCGCAGAACCGTTCCATCCTGGAGGCGGTGCTGCAGGGCCGTGGCAGCACCCCCCAGCAGGATGTGGTGGCCCTCAACGCCGCCCTGGTGCTGTGGGCCGCTGGCCTTGTGCCCCACGTGGCCGATGGGGTGCCCCTGGCCCGGGATGCCATGGCCACTGGCGCCGCCTGGCAGCGCTTCGAGCAGCTGCGCGCCGCCCTGGCCTGAGGGGGCGCTGCGGGATGATGGGGCAATGACGACCGCCCCCTCTCCCACTCCCGCCCTGCTGGTGCTGGCCGATGGCCTGGTGCTGCGGGGGGAAGCTTTCGGTGCCTGCGGCACCGCCATCGGTGAGGTGGTGTTCAACACCGGCATGACCGGCTACCAGGAGGTCATGACCGACCCGAGCTACTCGGGTCAGCTGGTCACCTTCACCTATCCCGAACTCGGCAACACTGGCGTCAACGCCGCCGATCAGGAGGCCGATGCCCCGCATGTGCGAGGGGTGATCGCCCGCCAGCTGGCACCGGTGTCGAGCAGTTGGCGCAGTGAGGAAAGCCTGGAGGCCTGGTTGCGCCGCCACCAGGTGGTGGGGATCCGCGGCATCGACACCCGCGCCCTGGTGCGGCACCTGCGCGAGGGCGGCGCCATCAACGGCGCCATCTGCACGGATGGCAGCAGCCCCCAGCAGCTGCTGGAGCAGGTGCGCTCCGCCCCGTCGATGGCTGGCCTCAACCTGGCCGAGGTGGTGAGCACCAAGGCACCCTACCAGTGGACTTCTCTCTGTGCCGCTGCCTTCGATCAGCGCCGCCAGAGCATGCCCGAGCAGCCCTACCGGGTGGTGGCGATCGACTTCGGCATCAAGCGCGCCATTCTCGAGCGCCTGGCCGCCCACGGCTGCGCCGTGACCGTGTTGCCGGCTGACGCCACCCTGGAGCAGGTGCTGG
>RGNC01000307.1 GCA_010029175.1 Synechococcaceae bacterium WB8_1B_136
CGATGGGGAGATCTCCACCCGCCTGCTGCGCTGGCGGCCGCTGGATTCTGCTTAGCCTGCAGCCTCTGCGATCCGCCGCCGTTGCGCCGCCTGTCTGCCCTGCTGTTCGCCCTCTGGCTGCTGCTGGCTGCCGGGCCGGCGCTGGCCCTCGACCCGGCTGGCGATCCGGCGGCGGTGTTGCAGCCGCGCAGCTTCGTGACGGCCGCGGTGAAGCGGGTGGGGCCAGCGGTGGTGCGCATCGACACCGAGCGCAGCGTGCCCCGTGCCGGCCTGGATCCGGCCTTCAGCGATCCGCTGCTGCGGGAGCTGTTCGGCGATCAGGTGCCCAACAGCCGTGAGCGCGGTCAGGGGTCGGGCATCGTGATCGACGCCAAGGGATTGATCCTCACCAACGCCCACGTGGTGGATGGGGCCGATCGCGTCGAGGTGACCCTCGCTGATGGACGGGCCGTGGAGGGCAGCGTGCTCGGCGCCGACCCGGTGACGGATCTGGCGGTGGTGCGCATTGACGCGACCTCCGGTCTTGTGGCCGCTCCCCTGGGGGATTCCGAGGCGCTGGAGGTGGGCGACTGGGCCATCGCCCTGGGCACGCCCTACGGCCTCGAGCGCACGGTGACCCTGGGGATCGTGAGCAGCCTGCATCGCAACATCACCAGCCTGGGCTTCTCCGACAAGCGCCTGGATCTGATCCAGACCGATGCCGCCATCAACCCCGGCAACTCCGGTGGTCCGCTGATCAACGCCGCCGGCGAGGTGGTGGGCATCAACACCCTGGTGCGCTCCGGCCCCGGCGCCGGCCTGGGCTTTGCCATCCCCATCAACCTGGCCAAGGGGGTGGCGGCCCAGCTGGGCAAGGGCGATCCGGTGGTGCACCCCTACCTGGGCCTGCAGCTCGTGCCGCTCACCGCCCGCCTCGCCCGCGACAACAACGCCGATCCCAATGCCCTGGTGCGGCTGCCGGAGCGCGATGGCGCCCTGGTGCAGCGGGTGATCCCTGAGAGCCCGGCCGAGAAGGCAGGCCTGCGCCGCGGCGATCTGGTGGTGGCCGCCGCAGATCAGACCGTGTCCGATCCGGCGGCCCTGTTGCGGCTGGTGGAGGCCTCCAGCGTGGGAGAAGCCCTGTCCTTGCAGGTGTTGCGTGGTGATCAGCAGCTGAGCCTCTCGATCCGTCCGGCCGCCTTGCCCCACACCTGAGCTACGGTCACGGGCCCAAGGCGCGCGCGTGATGTCGGAGCTGCAGGACCGCATGAAGCAGGCCGTGGCCGAGGCCGCGGTGGAGCAGATCCGCGACGGCATGGTGGTGGGCCTGGGGTCGGGCTCCACGGCCGCCCTGATGATCCAGGGCCTCGGGGCCAGGCTGAAGCGCGGTGAGCTGCGCGACATCGTGGGCGTGACCACCTCGTTTCAGGGCGAAGTGCTGGCGGCTGAGCTTGGCATTCCCCTCAAGAGCCTCAATGCCATCGATCGCATTGATCTGGCCATCGACGGTGCCGATGAGGTG
>RGNC01000308.1 GCA_010029175.1 Synechococcaceae bacterium WB8_1B_136
GCAGAGCGAGAGCCCATGGAGATCAGCGGCGCAGGGCCTATTGCGAATGCGTCGCAACCTAAACAAGCAGGGCATCCTTTTGCAAGCGATTCTCAATACCAGTTGGCATTGGTCGGCCGGCGGCGAGCACCCACTGCCGGGCACCCACTGCCAGGCACCCGCCGCCAAGAGCTCACTGCCAGCCGTTGGCCTCCATCAGGCGCACGGCCGCCTGGTTCTTGGCACCCATCTGCTCTGCGGACACGCCATCGGCCTTGAAGCTGCCCAAACGCTTGAGGACCGGGTTGTCGCCATAGCCCTTGAGCGGATACTCGTGATTGGCTTCGGCGTAGCCCCTGCCGCCGGTGGGGGAGGCCAGGAACTCGATCAGTTTCAGGGCGGCCGAGGGGTTGCGGGCCGTCTTCAACACCCCTGCACCGCTGATGTTCACGTGGGCCGGATCGGGGAAGACCACCTTCAACCGGGAGGCCAGGGCGCGATCAGCGGCACCACTGTCACCGGAGAGCAGGCGGGCCACGTAGTAGCTGTTCACGAGCCCCACGCCGCACTGGCCCTTGGCCACCGCGTCACCCCGCAGGATCAGCTGATCGGCCACCAGCGACTGGTTGTAGACGCTCTTGCGATCCCGCAGGCAGAGCTTGCCCTTGAGGGCTGGCTGGGCCAGATCGGCATAGCTGCGGATGCTGGCGGGATTCACCAGCGCGGGGTTCACGATGGCCACCCGCACCCGGCGCGTGAGACCAAACCAGCGGCCCTTGGAATCCCGCAGATTGAGGGGCACGTCCCGCATCAGGGCAGCCGAAGGGCTGGAGCGGAACAGTCCCAGGTCGGCAGCCTTGTCGAGCCGGGCCGCATCCACCAACACCAGCACGTCGGCGGGGCTGTTCTGGCCCTCGTTGCGCACCCGTTCAATCAGGGCGTCGTCCTTGGCTTCCAGCAACTTCACCGCGATGCCGGTCTTGGCGGTGAACTGCTGGTAGAGCTGCTTGTCGGTGTTGTAGTGCCGGCCCGAGTACACCCCGACCTCGTTGCTCTGGGCCTGGGCCGCTCCAGCGGCGGCCACGCCGGTGATGCAGATCAGGGCGCCACAGGCCAGGCGTTCGACACTCAGATTCCGGAGCAGACGGCTGAACACGACGGATTGCAATTGATTCCAGTTCTCACTATGGCGCGGGCGATGGGGGCTGCCGTGGGCGCCCCGCCGCTGGCCACCCGGTGTTGTGACATTGGCTACGCCAAAAGGTTCCTTCCCTTTGCCCCGTAGGCTTTTCGGCCATGGCTTCCTCCGCCGCGACCCCCCTTGCCGCCCCCCCGCGGCGGACCCTGCTGGGGTTGAGCGTGCTGCTGCTCTGTGCCCTGGCCCTGGGGCCCGTGCTGGGCCTGGTGGCCTTCTCCATGGCCGGCAACAGCGGCGCGGCGGGCCTGCAGCTGGGCAGCGATGGGCCAAGGCAATTGCTCAACACCGTGGCGCTGGTGCTGGTGGTG
>RGNC01000309.1 GCA_010029175.1 Synechococcaceae bacterium WB8_1B_136
CCACGGCCAAGGCCCTGGCGGCGGCCCGCGAGGAGCTGGCGTTGGCCAAGGCGGCGGCCCTGGTGGCCCAGGCCGTGGCCGTGGGCGCTGCCCCCGACGGCGCTCCGTTCCAGTTGTTGGTGGCTCGCCTGGATGGGGTGGAGGGCGCTGGCCTGCAGAGTGCCGCCCAGGGGCTGGCGGAGCAGCTGGGGGATGGTGCCGCCGTGGTGCTGGGCGGGCTGCCGGATCCCGCCGATCTGGGCAAGGTGATCCTGGTGGCCGCCTTCGGCAAGGCGGTGATCGCTGCAGGCCCCAAGGCGGGCGCCTTCATCGGTGGCATCGCCAAGGCCTGCGGCGGCGGCGGTGGCGGCCGTCCCAACCTGGCCCAGGCCGGGGGTCGCGATGGCGCCGCCTTGGATGGGGCGCTGGAGCAGGCCCGGCAGGAGCTCACCAGCCAGCTCTCCGCCGCCCTGGGCTGAGCCAGCTGCTGAACCGCTCCTGGGCGGTGGCAGGCCGGAACAGGCGGGGAATCCTTTGAGTAATCCCTGGCTCAAGGAGTGCGCCATGGCCAGCAGCTTTGAAATCCACGGCTCGCGCCACTGGACCTTCCAGCTGGTGCTGCTGGGCAGCCGCCTGCAACTGGAGGGCTGGTGCGACCCGCCCGAGGCCGATGGCGATGTGCTCCGCTGCAGCGCCTGGGTGCAGCCCCAGCAGGCCCCCAGCGATGTGGCCCATGCCCTGATGCGGCATCCCAGCTGCTGTCTGTAGGGCTGCGCTGCGGGGGCTGCGCTCGGGGGTGCCGTCTCGCCAAGCTGGACGTCTGTTGGCAGGAGTGCCGATGTGGTGTGGGAAGTGGGCCCATCGCCTGGGGGCCAGTGCCCTGGCGGCGGCACTGATCGGGATGCCCGCTGCAGCGCCGGCGGAGGGCCAGGTGCAGCTGCGCTGTGACGGCACGCTGCTGGAGGTGCGCGGTTCGGCTGAGCTGAAGCGCACCACCAGCCGGCTGCAGCTGGCGCTGACGCTGGAGGCCGATGGCCCCACGGTCGATGCAGCCCTGGCCGCCCTGCAGCAACGGCTGGCCAGGGTGCGCGATGGGCTGCGGTCTCTGGAGGTGCAGCAGCTGCGCGTGGGCTCTCCCACCACCTGGCGCAGGGCGGCTGATCGCGATCGCCCGGCCCAGGTGCAGGCCCAGCTGCAGCTGAGTGGACAACTCGCCCCCCGGCAGCTGCAGGCCCTGATCCGCCAGGTGGGTGCTTTGCCGGGGGTGCGGCTGGATCCAGTGACCACCCAGGCCGATCCCGGAGGCGACGCAGCGGCGCGCCGCCAGTTGCTGCGGGCTGCCTTCGCCGATGCCCGCCGCCAGGCCGAGGAGATCGCCGCGGCGGCTGGACTGGGCAGCCTCACATCCCTGGAAATCCGCCTGGAGGGCCTGGAGCGGCCGATCGCCCTGCGGGCCGTGGCGGCGGCTCCGGCCCCCTTTGACCCGGCTGAATTGC
>RGNC01000310.1 GCA_010029175.1 Synechococcaceae bacterium WB8_1B_136
GCTCTCCAGAGCGTTCATCAACGGACTGCTCGTCGGCACAGCCCCGGGTTCCCGTCGGGTGCACCCTCGAAAAGGACCAGGCCCGCCGCGGTCTTCGGGCGACTCCGAGGCATGGTCGGTGGCGAGCATGATCACGCTGGAGGCGTCCGCGAGGAGTTGCCGCACGTCGCGCCGCAACGGCTCATGCTCCCGCAGCCACGGCTCCATCGTGCCGGCGAATCCGGCGTCGAGCCAGCGCTTGAAGCCCTCGTGAACGAAGGGTGGCCGCCGGGCAGGATCGGCCGGTGCGACTCCCAGCCTGCTGAACCCCAGCCTGCTGGCCTCGGTGCGGAGGTCGGCCAGGATCGAACCGTCGTTTCCACTCACGGCCGCTGCAGCGGCAGGCTTGGGCGATCGATGTGGCATGCCCGGCGACGATGTGGAACGTGGTTTGGGGGGGCTGGGCGGACGGCGGCGTTCGAGGGCCGGGCCGCACCCTCTCCCGCGGGGAACTGCTCTGGACCCACCTGCGGGAGTCGCTATTGTCCCGCCTGGCCGCAGATTTCCAAACCGTCCGCAGCCGTTTTCTCCGCGGAGAGTCAGCCGTGCCCCTCGCCCTCGCCTTGGCCGCTTTGGTGCTCGTCGGCTTGGCCGGCTGTCAGACACCGCCGCAGACCGCCGCGCCCGCGTACGGCGCCACGGTTCCTCCTCCCGGCACCGGCATGATCGGCCAGCCCGCTCCGTACAACGGCTACGTGAGCGCGCCGCAGGGGGCCGCCTATCCGCCTGCGCCGGTGATGCCCGGCCCGTCGTCGGGCTGGCAACCGACGGCACCCGCGTATCCGGCCGCGCCGGCAGCCCCCGCGGCTCCCGCCCCGAACACCTGGAGCTGGTCGCAGACCGGTTCGCCCACCGCGCCGCCCTCGCTCCAGCAATACGGCAACCAGATGGCCAATCAGGCCCAGCAATACGCCAACCAGATGCAGGCCCAGCCGCAGCAGTGGGCCAACTCCACGCAGCAGGCGCTCGCCAACCAGCAGCAGCAGCTCACCAATCAGATGCAGGCGACGGCCAACCAGTATCAGCAGGGCTTCAACAACCAGGTGAACCAATACACCAACCAGCTGCAGCAAAACCTGCAGCAGCAACAGCAGCAGCTCACGGGCCAGATGCAGCAGGCGACCAACCAGTTCACCAACCAGATGCAGCAGGCCGTGCCGCAGCAGCAGACGGTGAACGGCAACTGGTGGCCGTTCCAGAGCCCCAACAGCGTGCCCCCCGCCAGAGCCACGCCCGCGCTGCCGGCGCGGTACTAGCTTTACGCAAAACACGGACATCCTGTCCGTTTTTGCTTGGCGAACATCCGTTCGCTTTCGAAAGCCGGGCCTCCAGCCCGGCGGTGGATGGCAGGGCTGGGCGGATATCGATTCGCTTTCGAAAGCCGGGCCTCCAGCCCGGCGGTGGATGGC
>RGNC01000032.1 GCA_010029175.1 Synechococcaceae bacterium WB8_1B_136
TAGAGCCCGTCGAGGGCCTCGCCGATCGCCGCGTAGCACCGCTGCAGTTGCCCATCGCTGAGGCACAGGGGCGGCAGCAGGTAGACCACCTGCCCCAGGGGCCGCAGGAACACGCCCTGCTCCAGCACCCGCCGTTGCAGGGCCCTGCCCGCCGGGTTGAAGTAGCCGGGCTGCTCCACCGCCAGCTCGAAGGCCGCCACGCTGCCCAGCAGGCGCGGGCGGCGCACCCCGGGATGGCGGGCCAGGTGCTCCAGGTGGGGTCGATGGCGCTGCTCAAAGCCCTCGAAGCGCTCGCGTCTGGCTTCCAGCAGCTCCAGGCTGGCGTTGGCGGCGGCGCAGCCCAGGGGGTTGGCGGTGAAGCTGTGGCCGTGGAACAGGGTGGGGGCCGGCCGGGTCCCACCATCGCCATCGCCGATGAAGCCCTGGAACAGCCGCTCGCTGGCCATGGTTACGCCCATGGGCAGCAGGCCACCGGTGAGCCCCTTCGAGAGGGCCATCAGGTCGGGCTGGAGGCCGGCGTGGCGGCAGGCGAACAGCTCCCCGGTGCGGCCGAAGCCGGTCATCACCTCGTCGGCGATCAACAGCGCCCCGGCGGCCCGCACCCGTTCCTGCACGCCCCGTAGAAACGAGGGCCGCACCATCGCCATGCCGCCGGCCCCCTGCAGCATCGGCTCCAGGATCACCGCGGCCGTGGGTTGCTCCAACAGCTGCTCCAGCCGCCGCAGGGCTGCGGCCTCCTTCTGCTCGATGGCGTCATCGCCCCACCAGCTGGAGGGCCAGGGGGCGCGGGCCACGGCGAACAGCAGCGGTTCGAAGGGGGCCGAAAAGCTGGAGCGCTCGCCCACGGCCATCGCCCCGAAGGTGTCGCCGTGGTAGGCGCCATCAAAGGCGATCAGCTGCTGTCGCCGGCTGTCGCCCTGGTTCCGCCACCACTGCCAGGCGATCTTGAGGGCCACCTCCACGGCGGTGGAGCCGTTGTCGGAGAAGAACAGCCGATCCAGGCCGGTGCGTAGCGCCAGGGCATCCGCCAGCCGCTCGGCGGGGGCATGGCTGAAATTGGCGAAGATCACCTGCTCCAACTCCAGCGCCTGCTGCGCCACCGCGGCGGCCAGGCTGGGTTCGGCGTGGCCGTGCAGGGTCACCCACCAGCTGCTGATGGCATCGATCAGCTCGCGGCCGTCCTCCAGTTGCAGCAAGGCGCCCTGGGCGCGGCGCACCCGGGGTGGCGGCTCGGCGCTGGCCACCTGGGTGAAGGGATGCCAGAGATGGGGATGCCAGGTGGCCATGGTGTGCGGAGTGGCGGAATCGGTGACCATGGCCATGATGGGGAGGTGACCCAGATGGTCATGGATCACTCTCGTTGCCAACCCCAGTTACGTCCTGGGCTGCGGTCCAATCGATTTCTGCAGCCGCAGGAGATCAGCCGCTCCAGGCCGAGCCGTGCATGGAGCGGCCGCGAAGTATTCGCCGAGGGTCAGTGGCAGTGCCTGCGGGTGCGCTTGGAGTCTCGGGGCTGGAGCACCACCCAGATTGACCAGATCCACGACCAGCTGCGCCAGGGCTGGCCGTTGGCCCTGGCGGAGAACAACGTGGCGCTGCTGTCGGGCTATTGCCCGCTGCGGGCCAGGCTCCACTAGCAGGCTCGGCACCGCCTGAGGGTAGCGGCCTGGCTTCAGAGCTTGCGCTTGCAGAGCTCGCTCTGATCCTCGCGAAGGGTGGAGAAGGGGCCGCAGCTGGCCCAGCGCACCAGCGACACCTCAATGTCGGTGAACAGCACCAGGATGCCGGCACAGAGGGCCGCCACGGCAGCGCTGATCAGCAGGTGGGACTTCTTCATGGCGGCGGCGCTACGCCAGCAGCTTATGGGTGAGATCCTGCCGACGCCATTGATCGGCCAGGTTGGCGGCGTCGATGGTCGCCAGGGGCGGAAGGCAGGCCAGCACCGGCGCGCTGGTCAACCGCTCCAGGGTGCAGCGGTTGTTGGCGTGCAGGGGGCCATTGAGCACCAGCCCCAGCAGGGGGATCTGGCGATGCCGCAGGGCCTCCACCGACAGCAGGGTGTGGTTCAGGGTGCCAAGGCCGCTGCGGGCCACCAGCAGCACGGGCAGTCCCCAGTGCTGGATCTGGTCGATCTGCAGCAGGTCCAGCCGCAGCGGCACCAGCAGGCCGCCGGCGGTTTCCACCACCAGTGGACCCTCCAGCTGTGGCAGCGCAAGCCGCGCCGGATCGATCGCAGGGCCGGGGCGCCCGGGGTCGCCGCTCTCCAGCTCGGCGGCCCAGTGGGGTGAAACCGGCGCCTGCAGGCGGTAGGCCTCCGGCAGGATCCGCGCTTCGGGCAGGCGCAGCCAGCGCTGCACGCGATCGCGGTCGCCGCCCCCGTCGGGGCCTGGCTCCAGGCCGCATTGCACCGGTTTCCAGTAGCTGGCCCCCAGCCCCTGCACCAACCAGGCGCTCACCACGGTCTTGCCCACGTCGGTGTCGGTGCCGCACACCACGAGTTGCAGCGGTGGTTTCAACGGGCCCATGGCTTCTGGCCAAGCAGCAGCAACACCTCCCATTCCAGCTGGCGCCTGCCCGCCCTGGGCCAGTGGGCCACCAGCCGCCGCAGCTCCCCGGGTGCCAGCCGCGGCCCGCGGCTCGCCTGGGCGCCGATGGCCTTGATCTGGCGCAGAAAGGGCCAGGCCCCCTCGTTGCTGCGGCTGAAGCGCAGGCGCTGGCAGTGCCGCAGCTCCAGCTGCCGGCTCGCGATCGCCTCCAGGCGGGAGGCCTCCGGCAGCGGCAGTCCGGTGAAGGGCACCTCGGCCCGCTCCGCCGCCAGGCGCCATGGCGCAAAGCTGGCGGCGGTGGGCACCGCCAGGGCCAGCCAGCCGCCGGGACGCAGCTGTCCGCACCAGTGCGCCAGCTGCTGTTCGGGTTGCTCCAGCCATTGCAGGGCAAAGCCGGAGGCCAAGAGGGCCGCTCCCCGCAGTTGCCGCGGCAGCCCCTGATCCAGATCCCACAGCAGCTGGGGTGCCCCCAGGCAGTCCTGGGCCTCCTGGGCCAGCAGCTCCGGGCAGTTGTCGACTCGCAGCAGCCTGGTGTCTGGCCGCTGCCGCTCGATCGCCCGCGCCAGCAGGCCACTGCCAGCCCCCAGGTCGCCGCAGGGGCCCGGGGGCAGCGGCAGGTTTCGCGTGTGCCGGGCCAACCGCCAGGCCACGGCCGCCTGCAGGCGCGCGGCCCGCTCGTAGTGGCTGGCCTGCCGCCCGAAGCAGCGGCGCACCTGCCGGCTGAAGGCATCAGCTGCGCTGGCGGCGCTTGCGGTGGTGGCGTCAGCCCTGGCCATGATCCACCCAGTCGAGCACCGCGGCCGGCAGCTCCGGCACCAGCAGGGCATGGCCGGCCTGCTGCAGCGTCCAGAGGCTGGCCTGGGGCAGGGCCTGGCGCAGCAGGCTGCGGCTGGCTTCCCCCACCACCTGGTCGTCCTGCGCCTCCACCACCAGCACCCTGGCGCTGCTGGGGAACCCAGCCGGCAGACCAGCGGTGGCCTCAAGCTGCAGCAGATCCTCCAGCAGGCGCCGCCGGCCCTCGGGGCCGATGCCCTCCTGCAGGGGGCCCGGGGGCAGCAGTGCCGCCGGATGGGGGGCGGCCACCAGGGCGAAGAAGTTGTGCAGCATCTCCAGGTCGTCGCCGGCCTCCAACCGTGCGGCCATGGCCCGCAGCGCCGCCCTCAGCCGCTGGCCCGGGGCCCCAGGGGGCACGAACCGCCCGAAGCTGGCCAGCAGCACCACCGCCGTGGCCTGCGCCAGCACGGCAGCCGGCAGCAGGTGAGGACCGAACGAATGGGCCAGCACCACCCGCTGCCCGGCCCGTGGATCCCAGGCGGGCTGGTGGGGGGGCTGGTGGCCATACCCCCGCTCGCCGCTGCTGAAGCTCCAGCCTCTGGCCCGGGCCAGGTCGGCCCAGGGCTGCCAGGCCCGATGGTCGCCGGCCCAGCCGTGCATGGCGATCAGGTGGGTGCTCATGGCCGGCCGAGGGCTTGGATCAGCCGCTCCAGGCTGCCGGCGGGCAGGTCGTGGCGGAGCACCAGCCGCAGGCGGGCACGGCCGGGCGGCACCGTGGGTGGGCGGATCGCCACGCTGAGCAGGCCGGCCTGCTCCAGCTGCTGCTGCAGCGCCAGGGCACGGCCGTCGTCGCCCACCAGCAGGGGAAGGATCGGCCCGCTGCCGGCAGGCCGAGGCCAGCCGGCCCTCGCCAGGGCGTCACGCCAGCGGTCGGCCCGGGCGAGCAGGGCGGTGCCTGGATGCTGGCCCTGCTGCTCCTGGCTCTGGATCCAGTGCAGGGCGGCCAGGGCACCGGCGGCCAGGGGCGGCGCCAGGGCGGTGGTGTAGCGGAAGGCCCCGCCGTGCTGCAGCAGCCACTCGATCACCAGCTCATCGCCGGCCAGGAAGGCCCCACCACTGCCGAAGGCCTTGCCGAAGGTGCCGCTGAGGAGCGCCAGATCGCCCAGGCCATGGGCCAGGCCACGACCGCCCGGGCCCAGCACGCCGAGGGCATGGGCCTCATCCACCAGCAGCGCTGCCCGGTGCTGCTGGCAGAGGGCGCTGAAGGCCTGCAGCGGGGCGCTGGTGCCCTCCATGCTGTAAAGGCTTTCGCTGAGCACCAGCAGCCGGCGGCCGGGATGCTCCCGACGCGCGGCCTGCAGACGCCGCTCCAGATCGGCGGGATCGTTGTGGGCGAAGCGTTGCAGGCGGGCGCCGCTGACGCCCACACCGGCCAGCAGGGAGTGATGGATCAGGCGATCGGCCAGCACCAGGCTGTGGCGATCGCTGAGGGCCGCCACGGCCGCCAGGTTGGCCTGGAAGCCACTGGGAAACAGCAGCACCCGCTCCCGCCCCAGCCAGGCGGCCAGGGCGGCTTCCAGGCGGTGATGCACCGGCCGGCTGCCGCTCACCAGCCGTGAGGCCCCGGCCCCCAGGCCGCTGTTCTCCAGCTCGGCGGCGGCGGCGTTCCGCACCGCCGGGTGGCGACTGAGCCCCAGATAGTCGTTGCTGGCCAGATCCAGCAGCGTTGGCCCCTCGGCGGCCCTGAGGCTGGCCGGTCCGCTGGGTTGCAGGCTGCGCAGCCGCCGCTGCCGCTCCTGCGGCAACGCCGCCAGCCCCTGGCGCAAGGGGGCGCGCCAATCCCCAGAGGCTGCTGAACCGTGGGGCACACGCGGGCCGCGGCGGGCTTCGCCAGTGTGGAATGGCGACGGACCGGACCGGAACGCTGTTCACGGCCTTGGCGATGCTGAGCCCTGGCCCTGGCTCTCGCCCTGATCCGGATCTGAATCGTGCCGTGGTTGGGCTACGCGATCCCCACGGGTTGGCGCGCGAGAGGCCGCCCCGCCGCCCATAGGATGGTGGGATGACCACAGCTGCCACCAGCCCTCTCGACCTGGCGGAGCTGTTCCCGTTCCCGCTCGACGACTTCCAGCTCGAGGCGATTGATGCCCTCAATCAGGGCCATTCCGTGGTGGTGAGCGCCCCCACCGGCTCCGGCAAGACCCTGGTGGGCGAATACGCCATCCACCGCGCCCTGGCCCATGGGCAGAAGGTGTTCTACACAACGCCGCTCAAGGCCCTCTCCAACCAGAAGCTGCGGGATTTCCGCGAGCAGTTCGGCGCCGAGCGCGTGGGGTTGATGACCGGCGACCTCACGGTGAACCGGGAGGCCTCGATTGTGGTGATGACCACCGAGATCTTCCGCAACATGCTCTATGCGGAGATCGAACGCGAGGGCGACGATCCCCTGGCCGATGTGGAGGCGGTGGTGCTCGATGAGTGCCACTACATGAACGACTCCCAGCGCGGCACCGTTTGGGAGGAATCGATCATTCACTGCCCACCGGCGGTGCAGCTGGTGGCCCTTTCGGCCACCGTGGCCAACGCCGGTCAGCTCACCGACTGGATTGAGGCGGTGCACGGCCCCACCACGCTGGTGACCAGCACCTTCCGGCCGGTGCCGCTGCAGTTCAGTTTCTGCAGTGCCAAGGGACTGCATCCGCTGCTCAACGACGAGGGCACGGGCCTGCACCCCAACTGCAAGGTGTGGCGTGCCCCCAAGGGCCACAAGCGCAAGGGGCCGAAAACCCCCAAGCCGCCCCAGCCGGAGGCCCCACCGCTCGCTTTTGTGGTGGCCCAGATGGCCGAGCGCGACATGCTGCCCGCCATCTACTTCATCTTCAGCCGCCGCGGTTGCGACAAGGCCGTGCGCGACCTGGGCAAGGTCTGTCTGGTGTCGCCCGAGGAGCAGGCCCGCATCCGCGTCCGGCTGGAGGCCTTTGTGGCGGCCACCCCCGAGGCGGTGCGCGAGGGCGGCCACGATGAGGCCCTGCTGCGGGGCATCGCCGCCCACCACGCCGGCGTGCTGCCCGCCTGGAAGGAACTGATCGAGGAGCTGTTTCAGCAGGGCCTGGTGAAGGTGGTGTTCGCCACCGAAACCCTTGCCGCCGGCATCAACATGCCCGCCCGCAGCACCGTGATCTCGGCCCTCTCCAAGCGCACGGAGCGGGGCCACCGCGCGCTGATGGGCAGCGAGTTCCTGCAGATGGCCGGTCGTGCCGGCCGGCGGGGGCTGGATTCCCAGGGCTATGTGGTCACGGTGCAGAGCCGCTTTGAAGGAGTGCGCGAGGCGGGCCAGCTGGCCACCAGCCCCGCCGATCCGCTGGTGAGCCAGTTCACCCCCAGCTACGGCATGGTGCTCAACCTGCTGCAGCGCTACGAGCTCCCCAAGGCCAAGGAGCTGGTGGAGCGCAGCTTCGGCCGCTACCTGGCCACCCTCGATCTCGCCGACGACGAGGCCCGCATCGCCGAGCTGCGCGAGCAGTTGAGCCACCTCAGCGCCGAGGCGGTGGAGGTGGCCTGGGACGACTTCGAGGACTACGAAAAGCAGCGCGGTCGCCTGCGGGAGGAGCGGCGCCTGTTGCGGATCCTGCAGCAGCAGGCGGAGGAGAGCCTGGCCCACGAGCTCACCCTGGCGCTGCGGTTCGCCAGCGAGGGCACCCTGGTGAGCCTCAAGGCGCCGATCCTGCGGGGCCGCGTCACCCCGGCGGTGATCGTGGAGAAGGTGGAGGGCCCAGGGCAGTTCCCGCTGCTGCAGTGCCTCACCGATGAGAACGTGTGGGTGCTGCTGCCCTGCAGTGCCGTGGTGAGCCTGCACGCTGAGCTCAGCTGCCTGCAGGTGAAGGATCTGCCGGCGCCGGAGCTGCACCGCTCCGGTGAGCTGCGCCACGGCGATCAGGCCAGTGGTGGCCTGGCCCTGGCGGTGGCCTCCATGGCCCGCCGCCACGACATGACCACCCCCCAGTACGACCTGGCGGGGGAGGTGCAGGCCCAGGGTCACCTGGTGCGGGAGCTGGAGCTGGCCCTGGAGCTGCATCCGGCCCATGGCGCCGGTGATCGCAAGAAGCTCAAGAAGCAGCGCTTCCGCATGGAGGAGCTGGAGGCGGAGATTGAGGAGCGGCAGCGGATCCTGCACTTCCGCGCCAATCGCCACTGGGACACCTTCCTGGCCCTGATCGAGATCCTGCGCTTCTTCGGCTGCCTGGCTGGCGAGGAGGGTCTGGAGCCCACCGAGATCGGTCGCACCGTCGCGGCTCTGCGGGGCGACAACGAGCTCTGGCTGGGGCTGGCGCTGATGAGTGGCCACCTGGATGAGCTGGAGCCCGCGGATCTGGCGGCGGTGCTGGAGGCCATCTCCACGGAGGTGAACCGCCCCGATCTCTGGAGCGCCTACCCGCCGCCGCCTGCCGCCGAAGAGGCCCTGCACGACCTGCGCGGCATCCGCCGCGAGCTGCAGCGCCAGCAGGAGCGGGCCCAGGTGGTGATGCCCCTCTGGTACGAGGCGGAACTGATGGGCGTGGTGCAGGCTTGGGCCAAGGGTGTGGCCTGGAACGACTTGCTGGCCAACACGTCTCTGGATGAGGGGGATGTGGTGCGGATCATGCGCCGCACCGTGGACCTGCTGGCCCAGATCCCCTACTGCGAGGCCATCAGCGAGCAGCTGCGCACCAACGCCCGCGCGGCCCTCAAGGCCATCAACCGCTTCCCGGTGTGTGAGCCCCTGGATCTGCTGGCAGCCGGCGGGCCCGGTTTGAACCCCGCCACGGAGCGCAGCTAACGGGGGTCCGCCCATCCGGCAAAGTCTGCCGATCTGCTCGGCCTCCTCCACCGTGTTGGCAATCCAAGGGGCCGACACCAAAATCTATTCTTTAACTCACAGGGCGATCCGCCTGGGAGGGCTGGGTCCAATAGGAGCAGGCAGGGGCAGGCCATAGTCTCGGTTAGACCTTGGAGGGCCACAGGTCTATGCTCAAGAGCAGTCCTGTGCATCGGGGGGCATGGCTCAGGCAGGCAAGAATATGAAGATTTGAAAACCGACGCCGCGAGTTCCAGAGGCGCTAGTTCACCAGGCTGTTGAACGATGCCCACCAGCCCCAACGAACTTCATGCCGATTAAGCGATGAGCAATTCCCAGATCGACATCGAGAACCTATACGACTGGCTCGAGCAGCAGCCAGAACTGGCCCATCTGCGGGAGCAAGCAGCTGCCACTCCCTGTGAATATCGTCCTGCCGAGCCCACACCGCAACTCAGGCTCACCACCAATGCGATCAGTGAGCTGCCCTCCGGCAACACCGGGGTGATTGCAAAGCTCTGGGAAATCATCTGGGTGCCAGGGCGCAACATGCGCGGCAAAGCGTTTTCAACTCCAGAACTGGATGCATCGCTGAGCTCGGTCGCAAAGCTCATGTGCATCTCAACGCTGTGGGACTTTGTCACCACCATTCCACTGTTCAGCTTCAGCCTTGGCCTATTTGGTGCAGCATCAGTGCCGGCTGGAACAGCTCTTTCATTCATCCTGCTCTGGGCATCAAATGTTGCCGGCGAAAATGCAACTGACCGCAGGCCGAGGCATGCTGCAAAGGCCAATTGGAGCCTTGCCGCATTCGTTCTTCTTGGTACCGCCAAAACACTGACCTCGGGCGTCGGCGTTGACCTTATGATTGGCAATCGAGCGGTCGCGGCTGGCTATGCCGAAAAGCTTGCAGTAACAAAACTCGCTGAAGACCGTGCCAATCTTAAAAAACAGAGCCAGCCAGACAGCAATCTTGTTGCCGCCACACAACGCTGCGAAGAGCTTCAGACTCAAATGCAGGAGCTTGGTAAAAACAGGGCCGCTAACGACGCTCAGTACGTATCTATACTTGTACAAGCCAACGGAACATTCGCGGATAATAAAACAGATAAAAGCCTGTCAAGCGAGGAGCTTAGCAAGAAATACAGTCTATCAAAGGGGGTTTGCGTCTACAAGCAGGCCTTGAATGACTTGCAAAAACAAAAAACTCTTCCCTACTTAAATTCGATCGAGAAAAGAGAAAAAGAGCAGAAAGCCCTCCCTCCCCTCGAATATCTTGAGAAATTTGAGCCCAGCATATTCAAAGAGCACTTCAGAAGTAATGGTGACTCAATTGAGTGGGTGAACGGCTCGGAAGCTGTTGGAGAAGCTACTGATCAATTTTACAAGAAACTACTCGCTGGAGAGCTAGGCCTCCTCGGCTTCTCCCTGTTTACCTTCGCTATATCAGTCATCTTGACCGGAGCAGCGTCGGTCATGTTGTACATGATAGGGAAAAATCCTCAGGTACAGGCCTCATTCACCGGAGACCTCGAGAGATACCGAAACAACAGGCTCTCGGACTATGAAAAGCTCGCCAAGCAGGAGGAGGCTTGATCAATGGCCTGGATTTCATTCGACAACAGATCCGCTGAGCTGCGCAGCGCCATCGAGGCGAAAGTTGCTGGCACCAACACCTCCCCACCAGCCTTCTATGACGCGAATGAGCTGGGCTTGCTGGATGACGCGGCGCTGCTTGCCTGGCTAGGTCAGGACCCAGTCGATCAGGAGTTTGCCGTCGAGCCAACCGAGGCCCCCGCCACCATTTCCTCTGCGGAACCACAGCGAGAAGAAGATCTGTATGTGGTCAAGACCTTGGGCTGGCTGATGCAAAACGCCAACACACTGGAGGACAAGGTGATCGCCAGAAAGCGCTATCGCGCGATGCTGTTCGACCTTTGGAGAAAGTACATGGCCCAGACGGGCGAAACCTGGTACCCGCCGCTGAGAGAAGACCTATGGGAAAGGTACCAGTTTGACAACGGAATCATCTCCGACTAGTTCATATCCGGAGATCAATAATGACGATATCCAAGGCAGCTGGTTCATGGATTGGGTTCGCTTTGATCGGGGGAGGCCTTTACCTAGCGGCCACCCCCTACATCAGCATCAACCAATTTCGTGAAGCCCTTCAGCAGCGCGATCTACCGGCCATAGAAAGCCACGTTGACTTTCCGTCCGTCAGAGAATCCCTGAAGGAGCAGCTCAAAGCCAAGCTTGTTGAGGAGATTGCCAAACAGTCGGAAGGCGAGAGCTGGGTGAATTTGGGCTTAGGAGCCCTTGGCTATGCCATCGCTGAGCCGATGATTGATGCCGCCGTGAATGCTTATGTTTCACCTGCAGGCCTTAAAGCACTGATGGCCGGCTCGCAGCCCGAGATGCCGAGCGGATTGCAGACTGCCGCCCCCACAAATCCAGCTGACAGCGGTGGAACGGCAGCTTCAGACGTGCAGTTGTCTTACAAGACGCCCAACCTTGTTGTGATCAGCGCCCGAGATACATCTCCACCGAACCAGACCATCAAGTTCAATTTTGAGCGCCATAATCTGGTAAACTGGAGGCTGACCTCCATCTCCCTGCCGTAGGCGTCTGCCGCGAAGCGGCGCGGGGCAGCCTTATTGCCCCAATCCAGCAACGTCTTCTGCGGTCACGGTGGATAGCTGCTCAACCGTCAGGGCGGCAGGGTTTTGGTTCATCAGCCGGTTTGCTTGGTTGCCCCTCACCGCCTCAAAGAGCTTTCTGATGCTGCGGCCATTGGCAAACGCACGGCCTTCGCGCTCGGCCAGCGATTCAATAACACCGGCGAGTTGCCCCGACGCCTCGGGGCTGAGTGTCAGCCCCTGCTTGGTGAGCATTGACTGCAGGATCTGCTGCAATTCCGCAGGGCTGTAATCGCGGAAGCTGATTGTTTTGGTGAATCTTGAGCGCAGCCCCGGATTGCTCTCCAGAAATGCCTCCATTTCATCGGGGTAGCCAGCGGCAATCACAACCAAGTCGTTGCGATGGTCTTCCATCAGCTTCAGCAGCGTGTCAATGGCCTCTTGACCCACGTGAGCATCGGACACGTCGCTGCAGAGGCTGTAGGCCTCGTCGATGAACAGGACTCCCCCCAGCGCTGCTTCGACGACCTGCTGAACCTTGAGCGCGGTCTGCCCTACGTAACCAGCCACAAGCCCCGATCGGTCCACCTCGATCACCTGGCCTTGCCGGCAATGGCCGATGCGATGCAGCTCCCTGGCAAAGATCCGCGCAACCGTTGTTTTGCCTGTGCCGGGATTACCCGCAAACACCAGGTGACAGCCAACCTCCATGGCTGGCAGGTTCTTCTCCTGCCGCAGCTTTTGCATCTTCACCAAGTTCAAGAGCGTGTTGAGTTCTTGCTTGACGTCATCGACACCAACCAGCTGTTCAAGCTCCGCAAGCGGAACCTGTTCGCCGGTTGCAGCTGCTACCCCGGGATCGTCGAAAGGAAGATCATGGGCATGGATGGTTGTGTGGTCATCCTTGGTTCTGGCCGCCAGATCGGCGAGTCTTGAGGCCTGGCGGGTCAGGGTAGCTTCAAACAAGTTGCGCACCTCCCGTGCATTGCCAAAGCCCTTCCTGCGCCTAGCATGGACCTGCTCAATCAGCTGCGGCAACTTCAACTTGGCCTCATCGTTGAACTGGAAGGAGCTCGCACTGGCCATACCAAGGAAGATCTGCTCGAGCTCGCTCTTGCTGTAATCCGGAAAGACAATGAACCTGGTGAACCTTGAGCGCAGGCCTGGATTGGCATCAATGAAGCGCAGCATCTCCTGGTGGTAGCCAGCTGCAATCACCAGGATGTCATCACGGTTGTTTTCCATGAAGGCAAGGATCGTATCCATTGCCTCCTGCGCAAATGGATCATCATCACCGCCCTCTGGGGTCAGTGCGTAGGCCTCATCAAGGAACAGCACACCTCCCAGTGCCTCCTCCAAAACCTCCTGCGTCTTGATCGCGGTCTGTCCCAGGTAGCCGCCAATCAAGTCGGCCCTACACACTTCTGTGAAGTGGCCCTTGCTCAGCCAACCGAGCTGTTTCATCATCTCGCCCACCTGGCGGGCCACGGTTGTCTTTCCGGTTCCTGGATTGCCGGTGAACACCATGTGGAAGCCAGCCTTCTGCACCCCAAGGCCCAGGCTTTTGCGCTCTTCTTGCATCAGGCAGAACTGCACCAAGTCCTCGAGCTGCTGCTTCACGGACTCCATTCCGATCAGCTTGTTGATGTTGTTCATCAACAGCTTCAGCTGCTGTTCAGGGCTCTTCCCTTTGAGTGCAGGATCCTTGCCGCTGTTCACCGCCCGCGTTTGGCCGCTCTCGGCTGACGGATCAGGATCCACGGCGTCGCCGGTGTGTTGGGCAACCAGCTCCAGCAGCGAGATGGGTGTTGCGGGGGCGCTGCTGGCGGACTCCACGCTCTGCTCCAGGCCTTTGCCAAAGGCTCCAATGAGCAGGGTGGAGCGGGTTTTCGAGCGCTCCATGGCGATGCAGAACAGTTCAACCAGCCCCAGCAGGGTGTCGGCATAATTGCCCAGCGGGTCTTCTGGCTCGCCCGAGTATTGCTGATAGAGCTCACGCACAGCCTCCTGCACCCGTAGAAAGCGCTGATCGAGCTTGGCGTTGAGGTCTCGCAGCTGCAGGCTGCTGTAGCTCGTTGCCGCCATCAGGGTGCCCAGGTCTTTGCCAGGCAGATAGGCGCGCAACAGGGCCTGATACAGGTTGACGGCCCCTTCGTTCAGCGCATCCTTCTCGCGCGCGACCAACTCAAAAGCAACCGTGATCGACGTGGCAATGATCCCTGTGTGATCGCCCAGCAGAACGGGGAGCTGCCGAAGGATCGGATGATCAGCGGCAAATTGATTTGCGTCTGTCGTTGGATTGCTCATCTGAGGTCTCGTTGCTCTGCGTCTTGATTGGTCATTATCAGGTTGGATGCTGGTGAGGAACCAGCTTTCCCTTGAACTGAGCGCCGATCTGCCGGTGAAGGGTTATCTGGTTGGAATTGGCCGTCAGGAGCATGTCGGCCCCTTGGAGCTGCAGCTGTGCTCTGCGAAGTGCGCACGGGCAGCTTTGCGGCGTCTGAGGCACGGATTGAACGCCGTTTTGAGCTTGCGGATGATCTGCTCGGCTGTGTGAATGGCTGGCTGACGATGTAGCATAGAATAAGGCGTTAGAGTTGTGCAATGGTTGCATGGCTTGCAGGGACCTTCGCCCATGGCGTCCAGGGCTGCTGATACCCACGGGGCTGAACCAGCAGAGGGCCTCGGCAATCAGGCCTATGCGATAATCAGACGCAATCACCTGAATTCAAGACAATGGCCGACGACGAACTGAGCTACCAAGGCGCGAGCCGGGAAGTCTTGGAGGACATCCTGAAACGCGCCATTGCGATCCTGTCAGACAAAAAGCCGGAGGATGTCGATCCAGCCAGCAATGGCGACTATGTTGTGGTTGGGGAAAGTGCCGGCATCATTGTTACCATCGAGACCGATCCATCCGCTCTTGTCTTTAGAGCGATTCTAGTCGATGGAGTCAAGGAAAGCGCCGCTCTTTTGGCGTTGGTCAATGAAATCAACATAGATATCGCGATTGGTCAAATCTACTTCTACAGCGAAGATTCACAGATCAAGTATTATTATAAGTATCCCGCAGAGAATCCAAGCCCACAACTCGTTTCCTCTATCATTAGCGAAATGTGCGACGAGGCAGACCTCTATGACGATCGATTAAAGGTAAGGCTTGGAGGCGAGCGCTTTATCGAGCAATCGGATGATGAGATAGATGTCTAGGCGCAACACAGTTCATGCAATGCGGACGGCGAAGAGCATTCTAGGATTTTTCTCTGGCGGTCAAGATTTAGCCTTGGCCGTCACCTCCACTGTCTTTCTCTCTCCATTGCGCTCGATCAAAACACCAACTTGCTGATTCACTGTTTCTCTGCCCAGCGCGCGGATCACATCCACCCGTCTTGAGATCGATCGACCATTGATCTCAATCAGGATATCTCCGCTCTGCAGCGAAGATTGATCAGTATCCTTAACCTTGCGCACGCTAATCAATTGCTGGATTCCGCTTTTGCCGCATTGCTGAAGTACGGCGATGGAAATACCAAGACTGGCGCGCAAGATGCTGCCGTGCTGTTCAAGTTCAGGCACCAGCGCAGCAATCGTTTCAGCGGGTACCGCCATATTGACTGTCTCAGCAGGGCCGAGGGTATTCATTCCTACAACACGACCCTGGATATTTACCAGTGGCCCCCCTGAGTTGCCTGGGTTGACAGAAGCATCCGTTTGAATCATTTCCTCTATCACGATCCCATCGGCTTGACGGATCTGACGAGAGATGCCACTGATGATTCCCAGGCTGGCGGATTCGCGATAGCAATGGGGAGATCCTATTGCTACGCAAAGCTCGCCAATCCTTGGCTGCTCAGGCTCCAACTCCAAGGGGCTGCCATTGAGCTCGGCAACGCGGATCAGCGCGATGTCGTTTTCTGGATCACTGCCGATCAGCGTTCCTTCTATCCCTGCACGTCCGACAGGGCTGATCGTGACCGGATTGGACATGCCTTCAATCACATGGTGGTTGGTTACCACCAGATCCGGTGCATAGATCCAGCCAGAACCTTGGCTGCTCTCCGAAAGATCCTTGCTGTATCCCTCAATCGTCACCGTGGAGGGCAGTACACGATGGATCAGGCCTGTGAGTTCTTTATTAAAAGCTTGCAGTGCCGTGGTCATGCCAAATTCTCCTCAGATGTATGCCAGTACCAGAGCGGTGGCTAACGGGGACAGCCTGAATTCTAGATCAACACGGGCCCCGATTGTTCACCCTACGCTTCCCTGTGTAGTGATACGAATGCTCTTTCCCCATGGCAGGTGGGTTCCAGTCTGACCACTCGCTGTGACAACCCACAGCAGCCGGCAGGGAGGTCGAATGGTCGGTTGACTAGCGAAGCCGTCTGTTAGATAAATACACCCGTCATAGCGTTGTCGACTGTCCTCCTTCAGCCACCGGAAGGCAGGATTGAAGTCTGTACCTCCACCACCATCCGCTTGAGCCGGTGGTGTCCCTCGGTAGGGATAGACGTTTTGTACGGCGGCATCAGATTCAATCACCACAACCTCAGCACCGCTTCTGTGGATCAGAGCGATCTCGGCGAAGAAAACGGCCAATGTTTCAGGTCCGATCGACCCTGAGGTGTCCACCACCACGGCCAGCCTCTTCTCCCGCCGAATACGGACACCGGGATAGGTGCCAAATCGCTTGGAGCGCTTGCGATTGGTGCCCACCACTTTGGTGCGATAGCCGGACGAGGCAAACAGCCGCAGCGCCCTTGTCCAGTCGACCTGTGATTGCCCTTGTGCCTTGGGCTGCTCCAGCAGCGTTCGCAGCGACCCCGGCACATTGAGGTGGGTGCCTTTTACTGGACAGCCTCGGCTCCTGAAATCGTTAACTCCGGGCGGGAGGAACAGTG
>RGNC01000311.1 GCA_010029175.1 Synechococcaceae bacterium WB8_1B_136
CAGTTTGAGCGGGGTGCCGCAATGGCAGCACAGCTCCAGTTCAGCCGCATCGCCCAGATGGGCATGGCCGCAGGCCCCACACACCAGCGCGTCTTGCGTCGCGAGGGTCGCCGTTCCCGCAGCAACGGCGTTGTCCTGCAGACCCAGCAGGGCCCCTTTCACCTTGTAGGTGTTTCCCTCGTGATAGATCAGCGAGTGGGGGCCGAACTCACTGATGCCCACAAAGCGTGGGCGGGTGATGTAGGTGCCGCCTCCCACCTGCTCGCGGGTGCCCGGGATGTAGGCCATCAGCGGCAGCCGCGGGAAGTTGTAGCCGGGCATAAAGCCCTGGCTGGCCAGGTAGCGGTAGGTGCTGAAGTCGTTGTTGTTATTCCGGCTGCCTGGCTTGTCGGCCAGCAGCAATTGCTGCTGCATCCGAGCTGCCCGCAGGCGCGTGTCGGCCGCCTGCCGATCCCGCTCACTCAGGGCGTGATTCCCGAGATCCTTCAGTGACTGATTGATCTGGCCATCAACAGCTTCCAGAAGTTCACGCCAACGGCCCAGCGCCGCATCGAAATCCAGGGCCGCCCCACGGGTGAGCGATTCGAGCCAGCTCCCGGTTAACCAGGGCGGCTGTGTGGCTCCCAGCCATTGCTTTTCAAGCAAGTCGTCGACGATTGCTTGGCAATCGGCCTGGGCAGCGCGGTAGGCCTCATCCTTGCCGAGGGCTTGCATAAACTCAGGCTGAACCGGCCGGCCGGGTGCGCTGATGTCCACCAGCTCCTTCACCTTGCCGGGAAGGCGCTGCCGCGTAGCTGCAAGCCACAACGCCCTGAAGTGGGCCTTCAGCAGCTCTTCATTGGCCAGCTCGAGCGTTGGGGCGCTCACGGCCCCAGCCACCATCCGCACCGGATCCGCGAAAAAGTACTGATCGTGCGGTGAGGTTGCGCCGCAGTAACTGAGCACCAGAGCTGGTTGGCCGCTACGGCCGGCCCGGCCGCTGCGCTGCGCGTAGTTGGCCGGCGTTGGCGGCACATTGCGCATGTAGACGGTGTTCAGCGAAGAAATATCCACGCCCAGTTCCATCGTGGGCGAGCAATACATCAAGCGCAGCGCTGCACTGCGGAAGGCATCCTCCCGGCGTTCCCGCTCAGCTGCATCAACCTGGGCGGTGTGCTCCCGGGCAAACAACGTTTGCAGGAAAGGACGGCCTTCTGTGGCAATCAGGTTGGCCAGATCGGCATAGAGACGCCGGAAGTAGGGGTTCACCGGCCCACGGCGACCGCTGCCCTGGCGCGCCTCCGCTAGCCGCTGTGCATAGCGGTCTTCTGGTTCGGCATCTGGATCTACCAGCGTCCAGCGCAGGGCCATGCTGTTCAGCCGCCAGCCCTGAAGCACTTCACTGGCCTTACGGCCCAGTCGCACCTCCACCGACTTGACCAACCCCCAGGCGCTGAGCAC
>RGNC01000312.1 GCA_010029175.1 Synechococcaceae bacterium WB8_1B_136
GAGGCTGTGTTCAGTGCCCCGGCCCCACAGCCTCAACCATGAGGTTGAGTGCCAGGGCGTCCAGACCCTGCTCCAGCTCGAACAAGGCAGCGACCAGATCGCCCTGCTGGAGGAATACGAACCATGCAAAACCCGCATCGATTGGCGGCGCTATAGCTGAACACGCAGAATTGAGCGGATGCATCACCGCCACCCCTGAGCGACCCCGCCCGCCAACCTGAGGCCCAGGCCCGCCAGCGCATCGACGCGCTGCTGGAGCAGGCCGGATGGGCGGTGCTGGACCGCAGCGCCGTGAACCTGAGCGCGGCCGATGGGGTGGCGGTGCGCGAGCTGCCCAGCGCCGGCGGCGAGGCCGACTACGGCCTGTTTCTGGGCCGCCAGCTGGTGGGCGTGATCGAGGCCAAGAAGCTGGGCGCCACCCTGGGCGGCGTGGAAGCGCAAACGCTGGCCTACGCCAGCGAGACGTTGCCGGGGCTGGAGGTGCCGATCCGGCCGCTGCCGTTTCGCTACGAGAGCACGGGGGTGGAGACGTACTTCACCAACGGGCTCGAACCCGATGCCGCAGCGCGGCGGGTGTTCAACGTTCACCGGCCCGACACATTGCACCAGTGGCTGTCTAGCCGGCAAACGCTCAAGGGTCGGCTGCGCCAGGCCCAGCCGCTCAACCGCGCCGGCATGTGGCCGGCCCAGATCCGGGCGGTGGAAAACCTGGAGGCCAGCATCGGCGAGGGGCGGCGGCGGGCCCTGATCCAGATGGCCACCGGCGGCGGCAAAACCTTCACCGCCATCTCGGCGCTCTACCGGCTGATCAGCCAGGGCGGCGCGCGGCGGGTGCTGTTTCTGGTGGACCGGGGCAACCTGGGCCGGCAGGCCTTCAAGGAGTTTCAGGCCTACAGCACGCCCGACGACGGCCGCAAATTTCACGAGCTCTACAACGTTGCGAACCTGCGCAACAACCGCATCGATCCGGTGAACAAGGTGGTGATCACCACCATCCAGCGGCTCTATTCGATCCTCAAGGGCGAGCCCGAGTTTGATCAGGGCCTGGAGGAGGAATCGGCCTTCGATGGCCACGGCCCGGCGCTGGTGAAGGCACCGCAGCCGGTGGTGTACAACGCCCGGATCCCGCCCGATTTCTTTGATGTGATCGTGGTGGATGAATGCCACCGCTCGATCTACAGCCTCTGGAGCCAGGTGCTGGAGTATTTCGACGCCACGATCATCGGGCTCACGGCCACGCCGGGCGGCCACACCTACGCCTGGTTCCAGCAGAACGTGGTGAGCGAATACCGCCACGAGGAAGCGGTGCGCGACAAGGTGAATGTGCCGTTCTGGGTGTATCAGATCCGCACCGAGGTGGGCGAGCAAGGTGCCACGGTGAAGGCCGAGCCGGGCATGGGGGTGCTCAAGCGCAACCGGCTCACCCGCGAGGAGCGCTG
>RGNC01000313.1 GCA_010029175.1 Synechococcaceae bacterium WB8_1B_136
CTCCGACCCACTGACCTCACACCCCATGCATACCCACCCCAACGCCCGACTGACACCTGTCAGTCGGGAACGGCTTGTGCGTCGACACATTCAGGACGCCGAGCCCCTGGCTCATCTCGCCGCGCAAGCTGGAATCAGCCTGCGCACGGCCTACAAGTGGCTGAGCCGTTACCGCTCTGGTGGTGCAGCCGCTCTGGTGGATCGACGCAGTGTTCGCCGCAGCCAGCGGCGGACGCTCGATCCACAGCATCTGCAGCGCGCCGTTGCCATGCGCCATGAGCGATCCACCCTCAGGCGCATCGCCCGCTTGCTGGCCCTCCCGCTCTCCACCGTCGGCCGCACCCTCAAAGCCATGGGCCTGGGGCGCCTGAAACACCTGCAGCCACCGGTGCCGGTGCGGCGATACCAGTGGGCGCGGCCTGGCGACATGATCCACGTGGACATCAAACAGCTGGCCCGGTTCGATCGCGTCGGTCACCGGATCACTGGCGATCGGCGCCTGGGCCGCTCGGCTGGTGCGGGCTACGAGAAAGCCCATGTGGCCATCGACGATGCCACCCGCCTGGCTTATGCCGAGGTGCTGCCCGATGAGAAGCAGGCCACCACGGTCGGCTTCCTGATCCGGGCTGTGGCCTGGTTTGGCCGTCAGGGGATTGAGTGCCGGCGGGTGCTCTCGGACAACGGCAGCGCCTACCGCTCAAAACCCTGGCGGCAGGCCTGTGAGGCCTTGGGGCTGAGCGCCAAACGCACCAGGCCCTACACCCCACGAACCAACGGCAAGGCTGAGCGCTTCATCAAGACCCTTCTGAACGAGTGGGCCTACGGCCTGAGCTTCCAGAGCTCAGAAGAGCGCAACCGCTGGTTGAGCCGTTATTTGGCGATCTATAACGGCCGCAGGTGCCACATGGCCTTGGCGGGCCGCACCCCCTTTCAGCAGCTCGGACTTCTGCGGGCTACTGAATGACCTGGTGAGAAAACACACCTAGACCACTGGCGCTTGCCTTGATTGGGTGCGATCCTGACCATCTATCATCAGCACTCCCTCCCCATTGCTTGGATCCATCCCTGCTATCCATACTGCGCGTCAGCTAACAGAAGCTATGTTTGCTGACATTCAGGATGCGGCCGAGGGTGCTGGAGCTTTTTTTGCCACTCGTTTAAAGACTGGCTTTTGGGTACTGGATGTCATGACCCAAGGGCTGCGGCAAGGCTCACTGGTGGTGCTGGCAGGTTCTACGGGGATGGGTAAAACCTCGCTGGCACTCAACATTGCACGCAACATTTGTCTTCAAGGTGATGGAGATGCGCCATGTGGCATCGACTCCCCGGTACGATGGGCCGTTATCTCTGCGTCTCAGCGCCTCCGCGGGCCAACCCTCTCCCCCCGATCCACACGGCTGGGGCTTCGCATCGAAACTTTGGAAGGACCTGATCCATCT
>RGNC01000314.1 GCA_010029175.1 Synechococcaceae bacterium WB8_1B_136
GGCGTGGCCGTGGTCAAGGTGGGCGCTGCCACCGAGACCGAGATGAAGGACAAGAAGCTGCGCCTGGAAGACGCCATCAACGCCACCAAGGCGGCCGTGGAAGAGGGCATCGTTCCCGGTGGTGGCACCACCCTGGCGCACCTGGCTCCCGCCCTCGAGGAGTGGGCGTCAGCCAACCTCTCCGGCGAAGAGCTGATCGGCGCCCACATCGTGGCCGCCGCCCTCACCGCTCCCCTCAAGCGCATCGCTGAGAACGCCGGTGTGAACGGCGCCGTGGTGGCCGAGCACGTGAAGAACAAGCCCTTCAATGAGGGCTACAACGCCGCCACCGGCGAGTACGTGGACATGCTGGCCGCCGGCATCGTGGATCCCGCCAAGGTGACCCGCTCCGGCCTGCAGAATGCCGCCTCGATCGCTGGCATGGTGCTCACCACCGAGTGCATCGTGGCTGATCTGCCCGAGAAGAAGGAAGCAGCTCCTGCCGGCGGCGGCATGGGCGGCGGCGACTTCGACTACTGATCGCAGCCAGCCGGCCTGGGCCCTCCAGGCCGGCACCTGATTCCTGGATGCATCGGGAGAGGAGGCTTCGGCCTGCTCTCCTTTTTTGTGCCCAGCCCTGCTGGCGCGCCACCGATAGGGGTGCGGGTTGGTATCGGTTGGCACACGAATCCTGGATTGCGTAGCGCTTGCTACCAAAAAGGGCTCGCCTGCTCAGCAGGGTGCCCTTCGATGTTGCGGGAGCTGCCCTGGTGTTGTTCGCCACCGACCTGGCCCTGCGCAGTGCCAACAACGGCTTTGTGTTGGTGAGTGCGGCCCTGGTGTTGATGATGACGCCGGCGCTGGCCCTCTTTTATGCGGGCTTTGTGCGCAGCCGCAACGTGCTCAACACCATGGTGATGAGTTTCACCGCCATGGCCCTGGTGAGTGTGCTCTGGGTGTTGTTCGGCTACAGCCTGGCCTTCTCGCCCGGCGCTGGCCCACTGGCGCCGTTCATCGGTGGTCTGCAGTGGGCGGGCCTCAGCAACTGGTCGGCCGCCTATGGGGATGGCCAGCTGAGCCATGGGGCCGTGGCCCTGTTTCAGGCCAGCTTCGCGATCATCACCCCCGCCCTGATCTCAGGTGCGGTGGTGGAACGCATGAGCTTCCGGGCCTGGATCCTGTTTCTGCTGCTCTGGAGCACCTTCATCTACCTGCCCCTGGCCCACATGGTGTGGGGGCCAGGCGGTTTCCTGGGCAGCTCGGGGCTGGGGGCGATCGACTTCGCCGGCGGCCTGGTGGTGGAGCTGGCCTCGGGCGTGGCGGCTGCGGTGGCGGCCATGGTGGTGGGGCGCCGCCGCAGTGCCAGGGATGGTCATGCGGCCCCGCCCCACAACGTGCCCTTCATCCTGATGGGTGCCGGCCTGCTGTGGTT
>RGNC01000315.1 GCA_010029175.1 Synechococcaceae bacterium WB8_1B_136
GCTCACCGGGTTCCACGGTTTGCATGTGGCCACCGGCATCCTGCTGATGGCGATCATGTTGGCCAAATCCTTCATCCCCGGTGTGTACGCCGGTGGTGAGCAGGGCGTTCAGGCCACATCCCTGTTCTGGCACTTCGTGGATGTGATCTGGATCATTCTCTTCCTGTTGCTCTACGTGTGGCAATGACCCCAGGAGATCTGCCGTGATCATCGACGACCAGCACTACGACGTGATCGTGATTGGCAGTGGTGCCGCTGGCGGCACCCTGGCCGGTCAGCTGGCGGCCTCCGGCAAACGCGTTCTCCTGTTGGAGCGCGGCGGAGCCCTGCCGCTGGCCGATCAGAACGTGGCGGATGTGGACCTGTTCCGCAAGGACCGCTACCACCCCAACGAACAGTGGTTCGGCCCTGATGGCGATCCCTTCTCCCCCCAGACGGTGTACGCCCTCGGCGGCAACACCAAGATCTGGGGTGGCGTGCTGGAGCGCATGCGCGAGCAGGAGTTCCAGGGTTTGCACTTCCAGGAGGGGGCCGCTCCTGCCTGGGGCATCGACTACGCCGAGTTGGCCCCCTATTACGAGCAGGCGGAGCAGCTCTATCGGGTGCATGGTGAGGCCGGGGTCGACCCCTCCGCCCCTCCCCGTCAGGGCGACTACCCCTTCGCACCGCGGGCGGTGGAGCCCTTCCTGGAGGAGCTGAAGGCCTCCCTGCAGCGGCAGGGCACCCATCCCTACCCGTTGCCGCAGTCCTGGTCGCCCTCCCTCACCGACCCCAGCGGTGATGCGGAGTTGTTCGGTGTGGATCTCGCCAGGCAGGCCGCCAACGTCACGGTGCGGGAGCGGACTCGGGTGCGTCGTCTGCACGTGAACCCCGGCGGCACCGAAGTGCGGGCTGTGGAGGCGGAGATTGAAGGGGTTGTCTGGCTGTTCAGCGCCCATCTGGTGGTGCTGGCCACCGGTGCCGTGAACACCCCTGAGATCCTGCTGCGATCCGCCACGGAGCATCACAGTCGGGGCCTCTCCAACGGCTCCGATCAGGTGGGCCGCAACCTGATGAAGCAGCAGCTCACCTCGATCATTCAGCTGGCGGCTGCACCCAATTCAGGTCGTTATGCCCGCAGCTTCGGCATCACCGATTACTACTGGGGCGACAGCAATGTCAGCTTCCCCTTGGGGTCGGTGGCCAGTGGTGGTGGCGTGTTGCAGGATGCCCTGTTCGCCGAATCGCCGCCGGTGCTGTCGTTGGTGACCCGGCTGATGCCGGATTTCGGCCTCGAACAGCTGGCGGCGCGCTCTGTGGTCTGGTGGGCGATGAGTGCGGTGCTGCCCGATCCCCACAACCGCGTGAGTCTGCGGGGCAATCAGCTGCAGATCCACTATCTGCCCAACAACCGTGAGGCCCACGATCGGC
>RGNC01000316.1 GCA_010029175.1 Synechococcaceae bacterium WB8_1B_136
TTGCGCTACGTAGCGCAAAACGGGTTTAGCCCCTGCTCGTGGGCATCCGCTTGCCTCAGTTTTGCGCTGGATTTTGCGCTATCGGGCCTGATCGCGCCATCCGCAGTCAGGCAGATCAAAAGAAAAGACCCCTTGCAGCGCAAGAGGTCTGACTGGATGGAGCCAAGCGGACTCGAACCGCTGACCCCCTGCATGCCATGCAGGTGCTCTACCAGCTGAGCTATGGCCCCGTTTGAACCGGATTCAGCTCACAGTGCGCTGGTCGCTCTGTGTGGCCCTTGGGCCTTGCTGCCGATGGGGACAGCTTACACCGCAGCGGGTCCAGCCCCGTTGACCCCTCACACCTGGCGCCAGACGGCCACCAGTTTTCCCTGAATGGCCACCTGGTCGGCATCCAGCAGGATCGGCGCATAGGCGGGGTTGGCGGCCTCCAGGCGCACGCGGCGGCCATCGCGGTGGAAGTGCTTGAGGGTGGTGCCGCTCCCCGGCACCAGGGCGCTCACGATCGTGCCCTCCCGCAGGCGGCTGGGCTCGCTCACCGGTTCCATCAGCACCACGTCGCCGTCGGCGATGTGGGCGTCCACCATCGAGTCGCCGTTCACGGTGAGGGCGAACAGGCCGCGGGTTTCCAGCACGGGCGCCAGGTCGATGCGCTCCTGGATGTCGTCGAAGCTTTCCACCAGGCCGCCGGCCGCCACGGCGCCCAGCACGGGAATGCCGCCCGTGAGGCCACCCAGCAGCTGCAGGGTGCGGGCCTGGCCCTCCTGCCAGGTGATCCAGCCCTTCTGCTGCAGGTGGCGAAGCCGGCTCTGCACCGGCGCTGGCGACCGCAGCCCCATCGCCTCCATCATCTGGCGAATCGAGGGGCTGTGGCGGTGCCGGCCGATGTAGTCGGCCAGCCAGTCGTAGAGCTCCTGTTGCGCTTCGGTGAGGGGCTGCTGCTCGGGCACCGGCAATACAGATGAACCACTCCCCATTTGAGCCAGATGCCGGTGGATTTGTCCAGCCCTGGCCGGGGGCGGGTGGGCCGATCGCTAGGCCAGGCCCCCCAGCAGGGCGGCCAGCAGGGCCTGTTGGGCGTGCAGCCGGTTCTCCGCCTGATCGAAAATCCGACTGGAACTGCCCTCCATGGCGCCAGCACTGATCTCCAGGCCCCGGTAGGCCGGCAGGCAGTGGAGCACGATCGCGCGGCTGTCGGCCTCGGCCACCAGCTCTTCATTCAGGCACCAGCCACGGAAGGCCTGTTCCCGCTCGGCCTTCTCCTGCTCCTGGCCCATGGAGGCCCACACATCGGTGTAGAGCCCATGGGCCCCGCGCACGGCAGCCACCGGGTCGTGCACCAGCTCGATCGTGCAGCGATCACCGGCCAGCCCGCGGGCCTGCTCCAGCACGGCGG
>RGNC01000317.1 GCA_010029175.1 Synechococcaceae bacterium WB8_1B_136
CTCACCACAAGCCAGTGGAGTGCGCTTGCCACCGATGACTTGGTGGCGCTCACAACGAGCCAATGGAGTGCACTTGCCACCGATGATTTGCGTGGTTTGGGTGTTGAGCAATGGTCGGAGATGGCCACCGATGATCTACGTGCGCTCACGCCTGCGCAGTGGGCAGCGCTTGCCACGGACGATTTGCAGGGGCTCACGACAGCCCAGTGGGCAGCAATGGCCACCGACGACCTGGTGGCGATGTTGGCTACGGTGCAGTGGGGTGCACTTGCCACCGATGACTTGGTGGCGCTAATAACCGCGCAGTGGGCAGCGCTTGCGACCGATGATGTGGTGGCACTCACCACAAGCCAGTGGAGCGCGCTTGCCACGGACGATTTGCAAGCGCTTACGACGGCGCAGTGGGGTGCACTTGCCACGGACGATTTAGTGTCGCTCACGAGTGCGCAGTGGGCAGCACTTGCTACGGACGATTTAGTGTCGCTCACGAGTGCGCAGTGGGCAGCACTCGCCACCGACGATCTCGCGGCGCTGCAGGCCGCGGTGCAGTGGAGTGTGCTTGCTACCGATGACTTGCAAGGGCTCACGAGCGCGCAGTGGAGTGCTCTGGCCACCGATGACTTGGTGGCGCTAATAACCGCGCAGTGGGCAGCGCTTGCGACCGATGACTTGCAGGCACTTACCACTGAGCAGTGGTCGCAGATGGCAAGCGACGATCTGGTGGCGATGGCGGCGACGGTGCAGTGGGTAGCGCTTGCGACCGATGATTTGCAGGCGCTCACCACACATCAGTGGTCTGCGATGGCAAGCGACGATCTGCAAGGGCTGAGCACAAGGCAGTGGGGTGCACTTGCCACGGACGACTTGGTGTCGCTTATCACAAGTCAGTGGTCACAGATGGCGCCCGACGATCTGGTGGCGATGGCGGCGACGGTGCAGTGGGCGGCGATGGCCACCGACGACCTGGTGGCGCTCACCACAGCACAGTGGGCCGTGCTTGCCACGGATGACTTGCAAGCGCTCACGACCGAGCAGTGGGCTGCGATGGCGAGCGACGATTTGCGGGCGCTTACGGCCGGGCAGTGGGCGGCGATGGCCACCGACGATGTGCAGGCCTTGCGCGCAGCGCAGTGGTTGGCGATGGAAAGTGGCGATTTGCTTGCGCTCAGTGCTTTGCAATGGGCTGCGGTCAGCACTGAGGGTTTGGTGGCATTGAGTGCGGCGCAGTGGGCTGCGTTGCAGGTTGGACCGCTCAATGGCCTGAGCAGCGTGCAGTGGCAGGCGGTGGAGACGGCCGATCTGAATGCGCTCGACAGGTTCCAGTGGGCCTCGGTGGCCACAAGCGGGCTGCGTGCCCTGAACTCGGCGCAGTGGGCGGCGATGGCCA
>RGNC01000318.1 GCA_010029175.1 Synechococcaceae bacterium WB8_1B_136
CCGGGGAAGGAGAACTGCTTGAAGAAGCGCCGCATGCCGGCGGCGTCCTGGGATTTGTCCGGATAGATCTCGCTGTAGGAGCCGTCCAGGTAGGTGGGGGCCAGCACCCCGGGGGCGCCGTGGCCGGGGCCCGACAGATAGATCATGTCGAGCTGGTGATGGCGGATCACCCGGTTGGCATGGGCCCAGATGAAGGCCTGGCCCGGACTGGAGCCCCAGTGGCCCAGCAGACGATTCTTGATGTGCTCAGGGCGCAGCGGCTCTGCCAGCAGCGGGTTCTCCTGCAGGTAGATCATGCCCACCGCCAGGTAGTTGGCAGCCCGCCACCAGGCGTCGATGCTGTTCAGTTCGCGGTTCAGCTCCAGCCCCGACTGCTGGGCGGTGCCGGTGGCCATCGGGTTGGCGGTCATGCTGGTTTCGGGGCCGAGCGCTGGTCGGAACGTAGCCGTGGCGACAGGCCATGCACCCGCCCAACGAGACTCTCGTGGTCATTTGCCCACGCCTCGGATGCTTGAGATCGGCGCCCATCAGCTGGAGGTGGCTGAAACCCTGATCGGGGTTGGGCGGTTCCTGGTGATCTTTGTGGCGGCAAGGCTGCTGGCCGAGCTGCTGGTGCGGCTGCAGTTGCCCACGATCCTGGGGGAGCTGATCGCCGGCGTGATCATCGGTGGCTCGGGGCTGCAGCTGATCGTTCCCCCCGGCACGGAGGCGGCGGTGAACGAGGGTGTGCTGCGGCTGGTGGGCAGCCTCGCCGACATCCCCCCCGAGGCGGTGGCCCAGATCTATGCCGGCAGTTTTCCCAACCTGCAGGAGGTGGCGAGCCTGGGGTTGTTCGCCCTGCTGTTCCTCACAGGTCTGGAGAGCGACCTCGACGAGCTGGTGGCGGTGGGCGCCCAGGCCACCACAGTGGCCGTGGCGGGGGTGGTGCTGCCCTTCGCCCTGGGCACCGCCGGCCTGATGGCCCTGTTCCAGGTGGAGGTGATCCCGGCGGTGTTCGCCGGCGCCTCGATGACGGCCACCAGCATCGGCATCACCGCCAGTGTGTTCAGCGAGCTGAAGATGCTCCGCTCCCGCGAGGGCCAGATCGTGATCGGCGCCGCCGTGCTCGACGACATCCTCGGCATCGTGATCCTGGCGGTGGTGGTGAGCCTGGCGGGCGGCGGCAGCCTGGAGATCGGCCCGATCCTGAAGTTGGTGGTGGCCGCGGTGGTGTTCGTGCTGGCGGCCATCGGGCTGAGCCGCAGCGCTGCCCCGGCCTTCGACTGGGTGCTCGACCGCCTCAAGGCCCCTGGCGATGTGGTGGTGGCCTCGTTCGTGGTGCTCACCCTCTGCTGCTTCGCCGCCACGGCCATCGGCCTGGAGGCGGCCCTCGGTGCCTTCGCCGCC
>RGNC01000319.1 GCA_010029175.1 Synechococcaceae bacterium WB8_1B_136
GCAGCTCCTGCACCAGCAGCTGGGCCTTGAGCGGCCCATCCCCCTGGCTGGGTTCAGGGACGAACCAATCGGGGCGGAGCACCTCGTCGTAGTCGTCGAGGTGCACGGCCACCGGCGCCGGGAGCACCTCAGGCTTGCGTAGATCGTCTGGCTGCCAGGCCAGCACCTCCTGGCAGAACAGCTCAAAGCTGGGGGCCACGCTCAGCCACTGCTCGCCAACGGGCTGGTCTTCCAGCAGCTGCTCGAGCCGTTGCTGCCAATCGGCCAAGACCGTGGTGGCACTCTCCGGAAAAAGTCCCAGCCGGTTGAGCACAACAGGCTCCACCACCAGGCCCACCGGTTGGGCCATGCCCTTCCATTCCTCGTGGGTGCGAACACCTGGGACGCGCGGTGGCATCAGGCCTGCCCTCCTGCCTGCAGCGGCCAGAGCACAATCGCGCCGGCAGGCTCGATGCGGGGGGCGGTGGCCACCTCAAAGGTGCGCCGGATGGCAGCCGGCTCCAGTTCCAGATCCCGCTCGATGCGCGCCAGCCGTTTGTCCCAGTAGGAGCGGTTGTCGCGTAGCTGGCGCAGCTCCTGGTCGGCAAAGCCGAAGGCCAGCTGCTCGAACTCGCTGTCGTGCTTGGTGCGGGTCTTGAGGATCCGCTCTCGCTGCTCCTGCAGCACCTTCACGAAGGCGTTGGCCTCGTCGTCGGCGCGCTTGCTCAGCTGACCCTTGGCGCGCTCAGCCCGATCGGCTGCCAGGGATTCGAGCCGGTCCTTGAGTTGCGCCACATCCGCCGGTAGCCCGGCCCGCAGTTGGTGCTGGATCGTTTCATCCACCGCTGGCAGGCGCTCGCGCAGGCTGGTTTCCAGGTCCGCCAGGGCCATGTCGGTCTTGGTGGCGTTCAGCACCCTCAGCCGCCGGGCTGGATCGGCCGGGTCCCATTCGGCCACAAGCTCCAGCACTTCATCGTGCAGGCGAGCAGCGCCGTGGCCATAGAGCGACAGGCGGGCCAACAGGATCAGCTTGGCCGTGTCGTCATGGGTGGCGATCACCGCAGCCCGGCTGAGCTCTTCACCCTGGAACCCGCGCACCAGGAAGCGGTTGAGCAGCCGCTGCACCAGAGGGTGTTCCAGATGCAGGTGCACTCGATCGGCATTCACCTCCTTGGGGTCCTTGAACACCACGGGCTGGGGCGATGTGGTGCGCCGCCATTCCCAGAGCTTCTCGCCAGGGCGGCGGGGGCGCCGCAGCGCATCCAGCACATCCCCCCAGCTCTGCTCGCCTCCGGGCAGCTCATCGGCCGCCGGGAAGATCCATTCGGCCCGCTCGGGATCAGCCTCCGCTGCCGCGGGATCCCTGGGTTTCAGCTGCGGTGTTGCTCCGCTCCCCTGGGCG
>RGNC01000320.1 GCA_010029175.1 Synechococcaceae bacterium WB8_1B_136
CTGGCCCACCAGCAACAGGTGATCTACCGGGTGCTGGCCAGGCAACAGGCCCTGGCAGGGGCCGTGCTTCCGCTCCTGCCGCCCCAGTGGCGGGTGGTGGCCCAACGCCATCTGAAGGCAAGGCGGGAGTTCCTGGCGATGCACCGCGGGCCGGAGCGATCGATGCTGCCGGCCTGGCGGATCGTGGCGCCGCGGCCGGCAGCGGAACTGCTGCGCGCCTACCGCGACGCGAGTGCCGCCACTGGCATCCCCTGGGAGGTGCTGGCGGCGGTGAATCTGGTGGAAAGTGCGATGGGCCGCATCGACGGGATCTCCGTGGCCAACGCCCACGGCCCGATGCAATTCCTACCCAGCACCTGGGCAGAACCGGGGATCGGTAACGGAGGCGACATCCGCAATCCCCGCGACGCCATCCCCGCTGCCGCCCGCTACCTGGTGCGCCGAGGCGGGCTGCGCGACATTCGCCGTGCCCTGTGGGGGTACAACAACAGTGACCACTACGGCACCGCGGTGCTGGAGTACGCCGCTCTCCTACGCGACGACCCAGCCGCCTACCGCGGCCTCTACCACTGGGAAGTGCACGTGATGACCAGTGCGGGCGACGTTTGGCTCCCGGTGGGCTACAACCAGCCCACCCCAATCCCCGCCAAGGCCTACAAGCCTTAGTTGGGCCGCAGCTTGCGGGCCGTGATCACGGCTTCAGCGGAGGTGATGGCAGCCAGCAGCACAAAACCACCCAGGCCATAGAGCTGGTTCTGCTGGATCACATCAGCCTGCAAGACCGGATCGAGGTCTTGATCGAGCACTGCCCCCAGCACAAACCAGGCGGTGGCCAGGCCGGAGGTGATCCAGTAGGCCCGCCAGCGCCGTTGATAGATGTAGCCGGTGCCAAGGCCCGGCACCACGTTGAGCAGGCCCGCCAGCCAAGGGCTGGAGGCTCCAAGGATCTGCTCGCGGCTGGGGGTCATCGGTTCGGCACGATTCAGCCAATCCTGGCGAAACGAAAGCCCAGCCGGGGGGACAGGGCGCTGCTGCGGGTGCCGTCAGGCGGCCGTGACCCGCGCCAGGGCCGGGGCAAACAGAAAGGCGTTGTCGCCAGCGCGGTGGGCCTGGCCGTCCATGGCCACCACCCCACCGGCGCAGTAATCCACCAGTTGCTGGGCGCGGGCCGGATCCAGGGCGCGGGTATCGAGCAGCACGGTGGCGCCGCGGCGCACGGCGCGAATCAAGGTGGGGCCATCGCCAATGCAGCGGGCATCCAGCACCACCAGTTCAGGCATCCCCCCAGCAACGCAGGGAGCGCTGGCCTGCGCTGGGCGCTGCAGGGGCAACAGCTGGGGCTGCGCTTGGAGGGGCTGTCGCGATG
>RGNC01000033.1 GCA_010029175.1 Synechococcaceae bacterium WB8_1B_136
AGCTCGTCCTCGTTGTCGAGGAAGGCCTCAAAGGAGCGATAGCGGCGGATGGTGGGGCTGTAGGCGGGGTTGCCACACACCTCTTCCCAGCTGAGTTGCTTGGGCTTGATCTCCTGAAAGAACGCCAGGGCTTCGGCAAGATCTGCTGCATCGCCACAGCCCTCCCCCTCCCAGAGCAGCTCGTAAAAGGTCATGGCGCTTCCGGCAGCCCGCACAATCTACGGATCCCGCCTGGGCTGCCTAGCGGCCCTGTTGGCTGTCGGCACCAGCCTGGCCCCCGTTCCCGGCGTGGCCGGCCCGCTGCCACCGCCACCGGCACCGCCGCAACCACCGCCGCCGGCCAGCGACCTCGGCCGGCGCACCCTGGCGGCCGGCAAGGCCATGGAGCGCAGTGCCATCCAGCTCATGGGGCACGGACCCACCGATCGCGAGCGAGCCTGCAGGGCCTTCTACCTGGCCCAGGTGGCCTATGCCCGGGCCGTGGAGCTGGGCATCAATGGCGCCGAAACCGAGATCGACCGCGTGGAAACCCTCAAGCAGCGCCTGGGTTGTGAAGCCAGTGCCAACCAGGCCCCGGCCGGCCCCTAGCCCAGCGCCCCGAGCCGCTGCAGCAGGCTGACGCCCTGGAAAAACACAAAACTCACCAGCCAGGCCAGCAGCAGCGACCACAGCACGCTGAACACCGTGAAACCCAGCCGCTTCGACTCGCTGCGGATCACCGCCACCGTGGAGAGGCAGGGGGTGTAGAGCAGGGTGAACAGCATGAAACTCACCGCCTGGGGCCAGCTCACGTCCAAGGCGATGGCACGGCTGAGGGCAGCGGGATCAGCCTGGCCGTAGATCACCGCCAACCCCCCCAACACGATCTCCTTGGCGATGAAACCGAACACCAGGGCCACCGTGAGCTTGGGGTTGATGCCGATCGGCGCCAGCAACGGCTCCATCAACGTGCCCAGCCGGCCCGAGAGCGATTCCGCCGAGGCTGGCACCACTCCCAGCGGCAGGTTGTTGAGCAGCCAAACCGCCACCACGCCGATGATGATGAAGCGGCGGGCCCAGAACCAGAAATGGCGCACCTCCGCCCAGGCCCTGGAGAGCATCTGGGGCAGGGTGGGAAAGCGGTAGGGGGGCAACTCCAGCAACAGCGGCTCATTGCTGCCGAAGCGCCCCTTGAACAGCAAGGCGGTGATCAACGCCGCCACGAAGCTCATCACGTAGAGCCCGAAGATCACCAGCCCCCCCTGGCGCGGCGTGAAGAAGGCGGCGGCCATGAACAGAAACACGTTCAGGCGCGCCGAGCAGAGGGAAAAAGGGATCACCAGCATCGAGAGCAGCCGCAGGCCGGGATCGCGCATCACCCGGGTGCCAAGGATCGCCGGCACGTTGCAGCCGAAGCCCATCAGCGAGAGCACAAAGCTGCGGCCATCGAGCCCCAGCCGCTCCATGAAGGCATCCATCAGGTAGGCCGCCCGCGACAGATAGCCGCTGTCTTCCACCACCCCCATGGCCAGGAAAAAGAGGAAGATCACCGGCAGGAAGGCCGTCACCGTGCCGATGCCCTGATAGAGGCCCTCCAGCAGGAAACCCTGCAGGAAGGGCGGCAACGGCAGCAGCAGCGGTTTGATCACGCCCTGCCCGAATTGATCCAGCAGGGTGGCGAGCCCCTCCTGCACCGGCACGCCAATGGCATAGATCGCCTGGAACATCAGGGCCATCGCCAGGAAGAACAGCGGCAGCCCCAGCAGCGGGTGCAGCAGCCAGGCATCGAGGCGGCGGGTGAGCCGATCCCGCCACTGGGGAGGCAGGCTCACCGCGGCCTGCACCAGCTGGGCCATGGCGCCATCCAGGGCGGCATCCCCCTGGGCCAGGCGGGAGTCGAGGGCCCGCACGGGGGCCTGCTGGTGCGGCTCGCCGGTCAGGGCCTCGGCCATGACCTGGCGGGCCTCTGCCAGGCCGCGCCGATACTTGGCGCTCAGGAGAATCACCGGCAGGCCCAGGTCGGCCGCCAGACGCTCGGTGTTGATCGCCACCCCGAAGCGGCGGGCCTCATCGGCCATGTTCAGCAGCAGCAGCGCCGGCAACCCGAGCTGACGCACCTGCAGGGCCAGCCGCAGCTGCCGATCGATCTGGCTGGCATTGGCCACCACCACCACCAGTTCCACCGGGGTGGACTCCAGGAAGCGGCGCACCACCGCCTCATCCTCTGAATGGCCCCGCAGGTCGTAGATGCCGGGCAGATCCACCAGCTGCACAGGCTGGCCCTCCAGCACCAGCTCCGCTTGCATCAGCTCCACGGTGAGGCCGGGCCAGTTGCCGATATGGGCATGGCTGCCGGTGAGCTGGTTGAACAGGGTCGACTTGCCCGTATTGGGCATGCCCACCACGGCGATGGTGCTCACGCGGCCAGGGCCACCAGGGCGGCGTCGCGGCGGCGCAGCATCAGCTCCGTCATGCCCACGCGCACGTGGAGGGGGCCGGCCCACCAGGCGCGGCGCAGCAGCTGCACCCGCTGACCGGGCCGAAACCCCAGGGCCTCCAACCGCTGGCGCAGTCCCGGATCAGCCGAGAGGGAGGCGATGGTGGCCGAGGCCCCCGGCGCCAGGTCGGCGAGCTGAACCGGGGGAGAGCTCTCCAGCACCAAAACTTATTGCGAGTGAGTTGCAATATCTTATGTCAAGCGGGCCGCCGCCCCTCCCCAGCGCGGCGGCGCGCGTAACGCGCGTAACAACTAATTGCACCGCCAGACGGTTCGGTTCAGGTCGATACCGTCAAACCACAGCTGCCGCATGGCCATGGGCGTGGGAGAAGTGTTTCTCGAGAGCGTGTGCACCGGGGTGATCACCGCCGAAGAGATTGCCTGGATCACCAGCCACCAGAGCGCCTTCAACCGCCAGGAGGAGGCCACGGCCCTGAAGCTGGGCCGCCTGCTCGACGCCGGACGCATCCAGATCGGCTGCCGGCTGTTCAGCCGGGGATGAAGCTGCGCAGACGGCGGGCCTCCTCGCCGGCGCGGCGCTGCAGTTCAGGGGCCGTGAGGCGCTCTTCCTCGCGGAGCTGGGCCGCGATCACATCGGCTTCGCTCACCGCATAGCCGCTGCTGGCGCTGAGGGCCAGCAACTCCTCGAGGGCCAGGGGCTGCTGCAGTCGCTCCTGCAGCTCCGGCGTGGATCGGGCGTGGGCCAGAAAGGCGTCCAGCTGTTCGAGCGACAAGACAAGTCGGCGATGATCCCCAGTCTTAGCGGTTGCAGCGAGCCGCTGCCGGGCGTCGCCAACGCCGCCACGGCGGCCCAGACTGCCAGTAGCGCCCCCGGTTCCATGACCCGCAGCCCCACCCCCGGAGAACCGGGCAGCACCCTGCCCGACTGGATGCGCTGGCTGGGGGCCGGACTGACGGCACTGGTGGCGGTGCTGTTCGTGGTGCTGCTGCTGCAGGTGCGCGAGCAGAGCCAGCGTCTGCAGTCGCTCCGGAACAGGGTGCAGACCCTGGAGAACGCCAACGATCTGGAACGCACCAACGCCCTGGAGGAGCAGCTGCGCTCCACCGTGCAGCGGCTGCAGAACCTGGAAAAGATCGACGAGGCTGTGCGGCAGTTGGCCAAGGAGCAGCAGGACCTGCGCCTGCAGCTGCGCAGCCAGAGCCCGGCCCTCGAGCCCCTGCCGCTGGAGCCGGGCCCAACCCCCGCTCCTGGCGGACGATCCCCCCAGAACCAGCCCGCTCGCCCCGGCAGGCAGCCGGGCCTGCAGCCGCTGCCGCCCCTGCTCCCCGCTCAGCCCTGAGGGATCACCCCTTCACCGCATCGCCGCTGGCGCTGGGCAGGATGTAGCGCTGCAGCCCGATGAACAGGGCCAGCACCGGCAGGATCGACACCACCGATCCGGCGGCCACCAGGCGCCAGTCGAGCGAGAAGCTGCTGGCCAGCTGCTGCAGCCCCAGGGGCAGGGTGTAGAGCTTCGGATCGTCGAGGATCACCAGGGGCCAGAGGAAATCGCTCCAGGTGCCGATGAACACGAACATCGCCAGGGTGATCAGATCGGCCCGGGCCGCCGGGATCATCACGTTCCACCACTCGCCCACAGGGGTGCAGCCATCGATGCGGGCCGCCTCCTCCAGCTCCACCGGCACCCCGGCGAAGCTCTGCCGCAGCAGAAAGATGCCGAAGGCCGTGGCGGCCTGGGGAATGATCAGGGCCCAGAGGGTGTTGCGCAGCCCCAGCTGGACCATCAGCAGATAGAGCGGGATCATCACCACCTGAAAGGGGATCAGGATCGTGGCCACCACCAGGGCCAGCACCAGCCCCCGGCCGGCAAAGCGCATCCGCGCCAGGGGGTAGGCCGCCAGGGAGCAGAACAGCAGGTTGGCGATCACCGCCAGAGCGCTCACGATCGTGCTGTTGAGGATGTACCCCAACATCGGGTTGTCCTGGAACAACCGCTGGTAGGCCTCCAGGCTGGGCTGGCTGGGCAACAGCGCCGGCGGCGTGGTGAAGATGTCCTCGGCGGGGCTCTTGAGTGAGGTGCTCACCAGCCAGAACAGCGGCACCAGCATGGCCACGGCGATCAGCAGCAGCAGGGCCAGCTGCAGGGCGCTGGCCATCAGGCTGCGGGGGCGGCCGCTCCCGGGGGATGCCATCGGCGCCATCAGAGCCGGGGCCGCTCGGCCGGCGCCAGATCTCCCACTGGCAACGGTGCCTTCTGGGGGTGCAGGGGGGTGCGCTGGCTGCCGGCCACCAGGCGGTTGAGGGCATTCACAAACGCCTGGGCCGCCGCCACCACGATGTCGGTGTCGGCGGCGTGGCCGGAATAGAGCACGCCATCGGCCCGCAGCCGGATCGTGACCTCACCCATGGCATCAATGCCCTCGGTGACCGACTTCACCGAGAACTCCACCAGTTCATTCGGAACCCGCGCCAGGTGATTGAGCGCCTGGCAGACCGCATCCACCGGGCCGGTACCAATCGCCGCTTCGGTGAGCTCCGCGCCGTCGCTGTTCACCAGGGTGACCGTGGCGGTGGGCTGCAGGTTGGTGCCGGTGCTCACCTGCACCAGTTTGAGTGTGTAGCGGGCCTCGTCCTGCTGCTGCACCTGCTCGCTCACGATCGCCTCGAGATCGCGATCGGTGATCTCGCGCTTGCGGTCGGCCAGCTCCTTGAAGCGGGCGAAGGCGTCGTCGAGGTCGTCGCGCTCGAGGCTGTAGCCGAGCTCCTCGAGGCGGGCCCGGAAGGCGCTGCGGCCGCTGAGCTTGCCCAGGGAGATGCGGTTGTCGGCCAGGCCGATGGTGCGCGCATCGATGATCTCGTAGGTGAGGCGGTTCTTGAGCACCCCATCCTGGTGAATGCCGCTCTCGTGGGCAAAGGCATTGGCCCCCACGATCGCCTTGTTGGGCTGCACCGCCATGCCGGTGAGGTTGCTCACCAGGCGCGAGGTTTTGTAGATCTCCTCGGTGCGGATCGCGGTGAGGGGTTCCGTGCTCTCGGCCGGACGGCCGAGGAAGGGGTTGAAGTAGCTGCGGCGCACATGCAGCGCCATCACCAGCTCCTCGAGCGAGGCATTGCCGGCCCGCTCGCCGATGCCGTTGATGGTGCACTCCAGCTGGCGGGCACCGTTCTTCACCGCCTCGAGGAAGTTGGCCACCGCCAGGCCGAGGTCGTTGTGGCCGTGCACCGAGATCACGGCCTGATCGATGTTCGGCACATGGCGATTGATGCCAGCGATCAGGGCGCCGAATTCCGCCGGGGTGGTGTAACCCACGGTGTCGGGGATGTTGATCGTGGTGGCACCGGCGGCAATCGCCGCCTCGATCACCTCGTACATGAACTCCGGATCGGAGCGCCCGGCGTCCTCACAGGAGAACTCGACGTCGTCGACCAGCGAGCGGGCATAGGCCACCATCTCGGCGGCGATCTGCAACACCTCGGCGCGGGTCTTGCGCAGCTTGTGCTCGAGGTGGATGTCGCTGGTGGCGATGAAGGTGTGGATGCGGCGGTTCACGGCGGGGGCCACCGCCTCGGCGCAGGCCTTGATGTCGCCGGCAGCGGCCCGGGCCAGACCGCAGATCACCGGCCCGTCGGCGCTACCCACCGTGGCGGCAATGCGCTGCACGGCATTGAAGTCGCCCGGACTGGCGAAGGGGAAACCGGCCTCGATGATGTCGACCCCGAGGCGGGCCAGCTGCTGGGCGATCGCCAGCTTCTCCTCCAGGTTGAGGCTGGCGCCGGGGGACTGCTCCCCATCACGCAGGGTGGTATCGAAGATCAATACCCGGCCGGGATCGCGGGCCATGGCGGCTACAAGTCGGAATGGTTATGAGTTAGCGCCCAGTCTAGGGGTGGGGGGCGGCGCTGGGCTGCGGCGTGGCGCTGGAGCGGCTGAACACCGGCTGCTGCAGGGCCTCCGCCTTCTCCAGCTGCGGGCGCAGCTCCGCCAGATCCACAAAGCGGTCGGCGGCATTGCGCAGTTCCCGCGGCAACATGCCATCGGTGCTCATGACCACAATCCTCTGGCCACGGGCCCGCAGCACCTCCACCAGGCGCTCCAGGTCGCGACTGCCACTCAGTAGCCACACCTCATCGATGCGGTGGGCCACCGTCATCAGATCAATGGCGATCTCCACATCCAGATTGGCCCGGGCGAACTGGCGCTGCTCCGGATCGTTGCCGTACTCCCGCAGGGGCTTGGTGCGCACCGTGAAGCCCAGGCTGGTGAGGGCATCGCGGAAGGGGCGCTGGTCGGTGGCGTCCTTGAGGCCGGCATACCAGAAGGCACTGCCGATCTCCTGGCCCGCTGCAGCGGTGGCATAGGAGAGCAGGCGGCGGGGATCAAAGAACCAGCCGAGCTTCTGCTGCACGTAGAACATGCTGTGGCCATCCACCGCCAGAGCCAGCCGCATCCGCACCCCATCGCTGGCCTGAGCCTAGAAGCTGCGCCTAAAGTCGCCGCACTGCGAGCTGGGCCCTTGGCCGCCGGCGACCTGGCCCTGGTGCTGCATGCGCACCTCCCCTACGTGCACTCCAGTGAGGCGGGATCGCTGGAGGAGGACTGGTACTTCCAGGCTCTGCTGGAGTGCTACATCCCCCTGCTCGACACCCTGGAGGCGGCCGCGACCGATCCCGCCCAGCAACCGCGGCTGAGCCTGGGGCTCTCCCCCACCCTGCTGTCGCTGCTGAGCAATGCCGAACTGAGCGATCGCTTCGGCCCCTGGCTGGCGGTGCGCCTGCAGCTGCTGGAGCAGGCCCCCACCAGCCACAGCGAGGCCGCCGCAGCCCTGGCGCAGCAGCTGCGCCACACCGCCCGCACCTGGCAGGCCTGCGGAGGGGATCTGCTGCCCCGCTTCCGCGCCCTGCGGCTGGCCGGCGTGCTCGATCTGCTCACCTGCGCCGCCACCCACGGCTATCTGCCCCTGCTGCGCGACTGCCCCGAGGCGGTGCGGGCCCAGCTGCTCACCGCCGTGCGGGAGCATGAGCGGCTGCTGGGGGAGCGCCCGCGGGGCATCTGGCTGCCGGAATGCGCCTACTACGAGGGGCTCGATGGGCTGCTGGTGAGCTGCGGGCTGCGCTACGCGATCCTCGATGGCCATGGCCTGCTCCATGGCCAGCCCCGACCCCGCTATGGCGTGTACGCCCCCATCTGCTCCGGGGCGGGAATGGCCTTCTTCGGCCGTGACAGCACCTCGACCCTGCCGGTGTGGAGCGCGCGCCACGGCTATCCGGGCGATCCCCGCTACCGCGAGTTTCACCGCGATCTGGGCTGGGATCTGCCGGCGTCGGCCCTCGAGCGCCACGGCATCACCAGCCCCCGGCCCCTGGGGCTGAAGCTGCACCGGGTGAGCGGCCGCACCTGCTCCCTGGACCACAAGCAGCCCTACGAGCCAGGGGCCGCCCTGGCCGCCGCCGGCCGCGATGCCGCCCACTACCTGCAGGGGCGCGCCGAGCAGTTGCAACAGCTCGCCAGCACCATGGAACGGCGCCCCTTGCTGGTGGCCCCGTTCGACGCCGAGCTGTTCGGCCACTGGTGGTTTGAGGGGCCCCGGTTCCTGGCGGAGCTGTTCCAGCAGGCCACCGCCGCCGGGGTGGGGCTGGTGACCCTGCGGGAGAGCCTCAGCCGGGGCGATGCCCTGCAGGTGTGCCAGCCCTCGCCCTCCAGCTGGGGGCAGGGGGGCTACCACCACTACTGGCTCAACGAGAGCAACGCCTGGGTGATTCCCGAGTGGCACCGGGCCTCGCGGGCCATGGTGAAGCGGGTGAGCCGAGGCGTGGGCAGCGAACATGCCCGGGAGCTGCTGAGCCAGGCGGGCCGGGAGCTGCTGCTGGCCCAGAGCTCCGACTGGAGCTTCATCCTGCGGGCGGGTACCACCACGGAGCTGGCGCGGGAGCGGATCCAACGGCACCTGCAGCGCTTCTGGCGGCTGCTGGAGGCAATCGACACTGGCCAGCCCCTGCCGGAGGGCTGGCTGGAGGCGGTGCGCCGGGAAGATGGGCTGTTCCCCCTGCTCAATGCGGCGGACTGGGCGCCGCGCATCCAGGCCACCGCACCTCCCCACCAACCATGCTGACCCGTGGAGCCCCCACGCTCGAGCCGGCCCGGCAACGCCAGCTGCTGGCGCAGGCCCTGCCACGGGAGCAGGCCTTCCCGAGCAACCTGAACCAGCGGGGCCTGCCCCTGCCGAAGCGCGGGGCACTGCGGGTGTTGCAGCTCAACCTGGGGCGGCTGTGCAACATGCAGTGCAGCCACTGCCACGTGGATGCCGGGCCCCACCAGGGCCACACCCAGATGGCCGACGCGGTGGTGGAGCAGTGCATGGCGGCGATGGGGCGGTTGAGGCCCGCGGTGGTGGACCTCACCGGCGGCGCGCCGGAACTGCACCCCCGCTTCCGGGAGCTGGTGCTGGCGGCGCGTGCCCATGGCTGCCAGGTGATCGATCGCTGCAACCTCACGGTGCTGCTGCTGCCGGCGATGGACAACCTGGCGACCTTCCTGGCGGAGCAACAGGTGGAGATCGTGGCCAGCCTGCCCCAGGCGGAACGGGCCAGCACCAACGCCCAGCGCGGCGATGGCACCTGGGAGGCCTCGATCCAGGCCCTGCGCCGGCTCAACGCACTGGGCTACGGCACGGGCGATCCCACCAGGCGCCTCACGTTGATGAGCAACCCCTGTGGCACCCGGCTGCAACAGCTCACCCCCTGCCACGAGCAGGCCTGGAAGCGCAGTTTGCAGGCCGAGGTCGGCGTGGCGTTCGATCGCCTGATCGGCCTGAACAACATGCCGATCGCCCGCTTCCTGCAGCAGCTGGAGCGGGATGGCCAGGTGGCCTGTTACCTGGACCTGCTCCACAGCGCCTTCAACCCCGGTGCCCTGGAGGGCCTGATGTGCCGCGACACGCTCTCGGTGGCCGCCGATGGCGGCCTCTACGACTGCGACTTCAACCAGATGCTGGAGCTGCCGATCGCCCCCACGATTGAGACGATCACCCTCGAACAGCTCCACAATCGCGCCATCCGCTGGGGCAACCACTGCTACGGCTGCACGGCTGGCCAGGGAAGCTCCTGCAACGGAGCCACAACCTGACCACAACGGGGGCGGTCAGCCACCTATGCGCACCCAGTGGTTGAACAGGGCCTCTGTGGCGCCGCGGGCCTGCTCCCGGGCCAGCCAGGCATTGATGTAACGGCGCAGGGCGGCGTCATCGCCGGCAATGGCCCACACCAGTTCGCTGGCCAGGCGATCGTCGAAGGGGGCAATCAGCGTGGTGCGCGGATGCAGCACGGCCCACCCCGATCCCCCCTCAGCAGAGGTGAGCAAACCATCAAAGCGGGCCTGGCCTGCCGGGGTGAAAAACTCCTCCTTGCTCGTGAGCGACAGCAGCTGCAGGCTCAGCTGACCACCAGGACCCACGAGCTCATCACGCAGCTGATCGCGCAACTCACCCCCGAGCAGCTGGGGATCGCTGACGGCCAACACCAAAGGCCGCTTCAGCGGTTGCTCGCGCAGGTTCTGCACCAACGCCACCTTGGCGTCGGGCACCACCAGGGCCAAATGCACCCGCTGGTAGCCCTGGCTGAGCTGATGGCGCACGGCCCGCTGCGGACTGGCCTGGATGCCGCCCACCGCCAGATCGATGCGCTCGGAATCCAGCCATTGCTCCAAGGTGCCCAGCCTGGCCTCACGCACCTCCAGCCGCACCCCAAGGCTGCGGGCCAGGCCGTCCACCAAGTCGATGTCGTAGCCAACGAGTTCACCGCGGCTGTTGCGGTAGGCCCAGGGCAGGCCATCGGCGCGCACCCCCACCCGCAGCACCCTGCGCTCCAGGATCGCCGCCAGGCTGACGGGCCTTGGCTGCAGTTGCTGCAGGGGCATGGGCTGGACACGTCCCGTGGACGATCGCAGCGCGAGCAGTTGGCGGTCGTTGCTGTAGGTGCCCTCGAGGGAGCGGGCCAGATGGGTGCGGGCTGTGGTCCCGAGTCCGAAAAGCAACAGCACCGCTGTCAGCAACGATGCCGTCAGTCGCAAGGGCTTCAGCTGCAGGGCACCCACCGCACGGGCGTACACCAGGGCCGCCAACACCACCAGCCCCTCCAGGGCCAACACCTTTTCAAAGCGGTACAGCCACTCGCCATTGATGTACACAAGCTGGAGCAGATCCAGCGGCAAGCCATGGGACTGCAGCTCCTGGCGCATCACCGCCTTCAATCCCGACACGGCCGCCGGAATCGCGGTGAACAGCATCTCGACAATGGCGAGCGGCTTGAGTGGCTGATCCACATACCAGCCCGCGAATGGGATGAACCACAGCGCTGCCACCTGGCCCAGGGTGGGCAAGGCAAAGCCCAGCGACACCAGCGGGGCGATCTCATCCACCGCATCGGGCTGTTGACGCTCCGGATCCAGCGCCGCCGGCAGGTGCTGGCGCAGGTTCTGCACCAGCATCGGCAGGGCGATCAACAGATTGGCGCTGCTGGCCGTCAAGGCCAGCGGGCCGCGCACGACGCGCCACAGGGCTGAGGGGCTGAGCGGGGTACAGGCGAGCACGGCTGCGGCACTGAGCAGCGTGAGCAACAGGAACGCCACCAGCGACAGCTGGACATACCCCTGGATCCGCAACAATTGCGGCCAATCCAGCCGGGCCACATTCAGGGCCGTGAGCGCAAAGATGCCATAGGGAATGATGCGGGCCACAAGCTTGTTGAGCCTCGCAAAGAGTTGACGCATCACCTCCAGGGGTTCCAGCAGCGCCTGCTTGTGGTCGATCCCCTGCAGCAGCACACCCAGCACAGCGCTGAACAACACAACGGCTGGGAAGTTATCTGCTGCGAGGCCCGAAAAGATGTTGTCCGGCAGATACACCTCCACCAGATCCACCGGCTCCGGTCGCTCAAAGAGGCCAGCGTGAAAGAACTGCGACGTCACCAGGGGTGGCAGAAACTGCGGCAACAGCACCACCACCAGGCCAGCCACGATCCACAGCCCCAGCAGCACCAGCAGACCCGACCGTGCGAACGTGCGCAGCATCCCGGGCCGGAGCGAGCCGAAGCCCACCACCAGCTCGCAGATCAGAAAGGGCATCACCACAATCTGCGAGGCCTGCAGAAAAATCTTGGCCAGGGGCCGCAGCACCAGCACCTGATGGGGGAAAAGGAGCCCTACCAACAACCCCAACGGCAGCATCAGCAAACACTGATTGCCGATGGAGCGGGGCCAGAGCCGCAAGGGCATGGACATGCGTTTAGCCAAGCCCTGCCAAAGCATCAGACGCTGAGAATGGGAGCATTTGAGCTGAGCGTAATCACAAGATCATTGAAGTCTCGATCACTGAAGCCACCGGCAATAGCAACATCTTCGATGCCATAGGAAATACCACGGGACTCCGCAGCAAAGGCTACGAATTGACTCTGCCCGCCAGGATTCGCAGGCGCATAGGAGCACAGCAACGAACGAGAATCATCATTAACCATCAGCAACACACCATAATTGCGATCCGAACGCAGTGAGACGTCCGCAAAAGCTTTCTGTTGGCCATAGCCAGGAAGATCAGTCGACCTCAACACCAGGCCAGCCTCCTGAGCCTGCAGGAAAGCCGCATTGGCATAGCCAGCCTGACCGGGCAGAAGTCCTTTTCCTGATCCGCCGGTCAGAGCACCTGTCAAAGGATCAGCCTCATAGAAGGCCAATCCATTGTTGTTCATGCCAAGACGACGCACCGTCAGGCTGAGACCCGTGATCGTGTCGGCCGAGCCCGAACCTGACAAGGTGAGCAAAGCACGAACACCACCATCGAAATCCGCCTGGATCGCATTACCGACCGCTTTCAGATCCTTGAGAGTCAGCTCTTCTCCATTTCGCTTGGCCACAGGACGCCAGGCACCGGACGTGATGAACACGGAGGACGAGCTACCACCCCCCAAAGCGGCACTCTCAGTAGCCAACCAGCCAGAGTCGCCTACGCGAAACACACGGTCAGTAGATAAGGCATTGGCAGCAGAACCAGCAGCACCCTGAAGCAACAGCGCCTCACCAGCCGGGGACGAACCACCAACAGGAGCCAGAGAGACATCAACGAGGCCGGAGCCCGAGTCACCTCGCACTGCAGTGACACGATTAGCCTCCCCAAATGCCAGGGCCAGGGTATCGCTAACTCTGATGGTAGAAACCTTGGAACTCCATCGACCAAGATTCACATCCAACACAGTAGCCGAGGGCCGAAAGTTCACGAGATAAGACGACAGGGGATCGCCATCAAATTGGGCGGATAACGGCCCGGGGGCAGGCAATGCAGACAACGCAAGCTGGGCAAAACCATTACGGATCTGACCAACCAGTGGACTGCTCACCTGCTGGCCATCGCGATCCACAAGCTTCAGAGCACCGCCTTGGGGAACAGAGAAAACCTGCTGTTGACCAATACCGCTGTATCCAGTTGTGAGAGGAATGGAGCCATCGAGAATCTCGCGCGCCCTGGCTGATTTTGGCTGCACCAACAAACCAAGAGTTCCATAGGCACTGGCAGCACTGGCAGCAGCGGATTGGACCGACGATTCGGTAACAGCCTGCAGATATCAATCACTATAAAGAGACTGATCATCAGGCGCCTTGGCCGCAAGGGTATATTGCTCCTCGAGTTCAATATTCAGGCCAATCAATAAGCCAGAAACAGGGGTGTTTTTGGTACCCGTCAAGCTCGTGGCTCCAACATTACCATTTTGCTGATTAATCGCGTTAGCCGCGAGGTTGTAGCCACTCCCTCCATCGACAAGAGTCACAGATTGCAGGGAGCCTCCGGCAAAGACAAGGCGGACTTTTGCCTGGGCAGCTCCAGGCGAGGCTGCATTATTCCCGGGGATGGAGTAGATCACATCAGCGACACCACCGGCACCGGAGAAATAGCCGCGGCCTCCCTGGGCAAGAGCCGCTGCACTCACGCGCCCAAACGCATCAATATCAAAACTGAAGATCGCCAAATCATCGAGCTTTGCCGTTGCAGGTGACCAATCCTTATAAAAAGCAGATCCGCGTCCTGTGGGTGCTCCAGCAGGAGCAACTGCCACGATTGCAGGATCGAGTACTTCAACTGTCTGGAAACGAATCAGGAAATAATCGGAGTCAGCCTCTGCAATGGCCGCACCCTGACCGTATCCATACAGCCCCGAAATATCAGTACCCGTATCACCCTGATAGTTCGCATCATCCGCAGAAGCACCATAGTTGTAAACAGGAAGATTGAAAGTATATGTGCGCCCTCCAAAGGTTTTTCGGACTCGACTCTCCACACCCTGCGGAGCCTTATTGCTTCTGGTGTAGGAATAGTAGCCACTAGCACCAACACTGACAGGGCGCGAATCGGGCATACCCAGCCCAGGCGAGGGCGGATCCAGCTTTCCATTTCCATTTTCATCGGGATTATAATTGGCTTTATTAACAGGATTATTAACCTCGACACCATAAGGAGCAAGATTAATCGTGGCAGGCCGAATCCCACCATCACCAAGCGTCATCACAGGGACACCAAGTCCAACACCCCCAGAGGCAACTTGTTGCTCAAGTATCCTGCTGTAATAGTGAGAATCGCCATTGATAACAAAGTCGATTGCCTTATCAGGGTCGACGCTCCGAACATACTGATTCAGCGAACTGATATAGCTGATTAATACTGGGTTTGTATTGTATTGCTTGGTGGTCAACTTATCAAATGTGGCCGCTGGTCCGTATGTGGTGTGATGGGGAGAAATAATCTGCCAGCGTGCCCGCGAAGCTGCAAGATCCTGCTTGGACCAATCCAGCATCTGCTGGCCCTGCAACGGATTCTGCGTATTAAATGGAGACTTTGATAAGGGATCAGCAGGATTGTATGAAAAGTCGGGCTTTACAGGCTCAACAATCGGATCCTGGCTTGATGGGAAGAAGTCGTAATAGCCAGCATTGGCGAGAAGCCTTGTGCTGTCAATAAATTGAAGATGCACCAACGGGTTGCCTTGCCCATCATCTCCAAGAGACACGCTGTAGTAGGCACCATCAACACCTGTCGGGTCGAGCCGCCCCACATTGATGCGAACATCTTTGGTTGCATCAGGATTGACTCCCAAATACAGGAGCTGCCGCTGAACATCTTCACTGAGCCAAGGGAAGTAATCAAAAAGTTGCTGCAACGTGTTGCCATAACGCTGAGCTTTCACATCACCATTGTTAGCTGCTACAGCTGCGGCTTGATAGACATCTGGCCCCAGCGGACTGCCGCCAGGCATGACAACTTCCGACTCCTCCAAGAGATAGTTAACATTAGGGTCTGAGTCACCAAGGAACGAACTATAGTCGTGGTTGCCAAATGTGAACCAAAAGCGATTACGATCTTTTGCACCACCAAGACCACTGCCATCAGATGAGTCTGGGAACCCTAGTGGATAGCTATAAAGGTTATAAGGCCATTGGGTGCGCCCCTGAGTTGCAGGTGCCCCATCTAAAACCTGCTTGGCATAAATACCATTAGGATCAACATATAGAGGACTGGGATAAGGATACGCAAAAGCATTGTAGTATTTGCCTACGTTAACATCAAGCAAGGTGCTAGCGTTGGAGTTATAGGAAAGATCTCCCAGCTCAACAACATCAGAGGGGGCTTGAGAATGGATATAGCGTGAAACGGCGCGAACTGAAGGCCCTGCAGCGGCAAACTCACCATCACTATCCTTAACAAATCCACTCGAATACCCACCAATGTCGTGATAGAACGAGCTGCCTTGGACGACCTCCGTGCCGCCATCACCAAAAAAAGCAATCTTGAAAGGGGTGGTTGCCATTACTGGAAGAGTTGCAGAGGTTGAACGGGAAGCAGAAGCGAGCATGCATGACTGGCGGGAACCAGTTAACAACACATCATTGGGACGAGAGTCTTAAGTTATTCAA
>RGNC01000321.1 GCA_010029175.1 Synechococcaceae bacterium WB8_1B_136
GAGCTGGTTCTGCGGGATGCCTTGGCCCAGGGCAGTCGCAGTTTCTGGACGCCGCACAAGCTGGGTGATGCATTGCGTGGGCAACAGCGCATGGATGAGGCGGTCGCCGCCTATGAACAGGCTCTGAGCTGGGGTAGCGACAGCCCGCTCACAGCACGCAATCTGCTGCAGGTGCTGGATGGTCTTGATCCTGGCCTGCCCCTGGATCGGCTGGAGGTTTGGGCAGCCACCATCGACAGTGCATCCCTGAATTGGGAGCTCCCTCCGCCATGGCTGGCGGGTGCCTGCGAGGCTGCCCTCACCAGCACAGGATTAGAACTTGCTCACTGGTTGCAGAGCCGGGGCTGCCCCGACCCTGCAATCCGCCAGCGGGCTCTGCAGGATTCAGTGTTGCGCTTTGATTTGGATCGTGGCCTGGCGCTAGCTGAAGGCCCCTTGAGGCTACGTCTCCTGGAGTTGTTGAGCGTTCCAGCCCCCCTCGAGTTGGCGTAACGGATGCTGTGCTGGCATCGCTGCGAGCAGCTCAGCTCGGCCGGCGGATAGCAGCAGCGTGCCAAGGCGCTGCCTCACAATCGCCGCTAGCCGTTCCGGTGCCAGCTGTTCGCGCACGGCATCGCGCCCCCGTTCGCCCAGGATTGTTGCCTGGGTGGGTTGTTCAGCCAGGCGACGCAGGGCTCTGGCTGCCGACTCCAGGTCGGGCTCGGCCCATCGCCAACCAGCGCGGTAGTCGCCCTCCGTGCGCTTGATCGGCGTGAGGGCATAGGGGACCAGTTCAGCACTGCCTGGAGGCATGAAATCGAGATTGCCGGAGTAGCCAGTGGCCACCACTGGGATCCCTGCGGCCATGGCTTCCGCCAGCGAGAGCCCAAAGCCCTCTGCGCGATGCAGGCTCACCAGCGCGTCAGTGCTGGCATACAGCGCGTCGAACTCCTGGGCCGACAGATGCTCGCTGATCAGGCTGATGCGGGAGTCGCTGCCGATCCGCTCGCGCAGTGCAGCTGTGGCCTGCGGAAATTGCTTGCTGCTGGCCAATTTGAGAACAAGACGGGCCTCCGGGCTGCGCTGCAGCCAACTCTGGCGGCGTGGAAAGGCCTGCTGGAAGGCATCGATCACGCCGTAGGGGTTCTTGCGACCCACAGTGCTCCAGAAATCAAAGGCAAACAGGCAGGTGAAGGCGCGCCCCCCCCGCGGCGTGGAAGCCCGCAGGGCCCGCAACCGCTCTGCCCGAGGCCAGTCGAGCAGGTGAGGCAGTGGGCTGACGGGCACCGGACTGCGCAGGCCAAGGCTGGTGGCTGTGAAGGACGACGGGCACCACAGCTGATCGAGGCCTGCAAAGCCCCGCTCCCAGCCA
>RGNC01000322.1 GCA_010029175.1 Synechococcaceae bacterium WB8_1B_136
CCCGGTGGCCTGTTCGGCGTGATCAGCTTCCACTCGCTCGAGGATCGGCGCGTGAAGACCGCCTTCCTGGCAGACGAGCGCCTGCAGCGGATCACCCGCAAACCGGAAACGGCCACGGAGGAGGAGCAGAGCTCCAACCCCCGCAGCCGCTCGGCCAAATGGCGCGTGGCCTGTCGGCGTCAGTCCTGAGCGCCGCTGATCAGGCCGGTGTGGTCTTGGCTGCCGAACAGCTGGCGATAGGCCGCCGTGCTGATGCAGATCATCACCGGGAACAGCACGAACAGGCCGCCATAGCTGAACAGGGCCGCGACGCCATGGAGCACGCTCTCCACGATCGCCAGCCAGAGCACCACCCACCAGCTGGGGTTCACACCGTTGATGCCGGCCTGCAGGGTTGCAACAGGCTGCTTCACGCCGAACAGGGAAAGCTGCAGCAGGAACTTCTGGGTGACCAGGAACCAGATGTAGAAGATGGCGAACACGATCACCGGCAGGGCGGTGAGGGCCACGTTCACCTTGCTGAGGCCGGTGCCGATGGCTGCCGCGATGGCCCCGACGATGGCCACCACAATCGCCAGCAGGATTGCCGAGAGCAGCAGGCGCCCGCCGGCGGCTCCATCCCAGCGGGTGAAGGTGCGGAACGATGGCTTCTGGCCCTCCAGGCTGAGCCAGGCAGCGCGGGTGAGCCCCACGGCCCCCCACAGGGCCACCACCACGTAGCCCACGATGCCCACCACCAGGCCGATGCCGGCGGCAATCGGATGCACGATCGCGGGCTCGGGGCCGTTGAGGCGAATCAGGCCGCCCACCAGCAGGCCCGCGAAGGGGGCCATCACCACCAGCGCCAGCACCTGGAACAGCAGGAAGGCCCAGGGGGCGCGGCAGAAGGCCTGCCAGCCGTCCTCCACGGCCCGCAGGACCTGGATCTTGTTGGTGCCGGGTGTGGGCAGGCCCATGATCGGGAAACTCTCGCCGAGTGGTTGTGCCGAAACGTAGCGATGGTCACAGCGCTGGCCCAGGCTGTTGTCAGGTTTTGATGAACAGGACCGCATCGGTCAGGTGTTGACGGCCACGGATCTGTTCTGGTGGGCGGCACTGCTGGTCCAGCTGCTGGCCATCCCCGGCACCGTCGTCCCGGTGCTGCCGGGTCTGGTGCTGCTGCCCCTGGGGGCGCTGCTGTGGTGCTGGGCCATCGGTTTCGCCACCGGCTGGCCCACCCTGCTGCTGGCTGGGCTGCTGCTGCTGCTCGGCTGGGGTGCCGATCTGCTGGGGGTGCTGCTGGGGGCGGCACGGCTGCAGGCCAGTCGCTGGGCCTACGTGGGGGCGGCCATCGGCCTGGTGGTGGGTTT
>RGNC01000323.1 GCA_010029175.1 Synechococcaceae bacterium WB8_1B_136
CCCAGCTGCGCAGCTGGGCGGAACAGTTTTCCCCCGACTGTTTCCGCCGGCGCATGGCCGCTGTGATCGAGCGGGCCTGGGCGGAGCACGGGCGGCGTCAACAGCTCAGATCACAGCCCCTGTCTGTGCCTCTGGCCTGAGTGACCTTCCCGCCCCTGGCTTGTGTGCACCCGACTTCTTTAATTGGAATCGCCACTGCTCCCGGTCGAGCGCCACTTGCCTGCTGCCGCCTCCATTCCCGCCGAGACCACGGCCAGCATCCTGCTTGCGGCGCAGTCGAAGCGGGGGCGGCTGATCAAGCGGGCGGGCGACATCGTGTTTTCGCTGCTGGTGCTCACCCTCGGCTCGCCCCTGTTTCTGCTGCTGGCCCTGCTGGTGAAGCTCAGTTCCAAGGGCACGGTGTTCTACAGCCAACGGCGCATCGGCCGCGGCTACAAGGGCTTTGGTTGCCTCAAGTTCCGCACCATGCGCAAGGATGCCGATCGCGTGCTGGCTTCTGTGCTCGCCTCCAATCCTGAGCTGAAGGCGGAGTTCCAGCGGGATTTCAAGCTCAAAAACGATCCGCGCATCACCCCGATCGGCAAGTTCCTGCGCCGCTCCAGCCTCGATGAATTGCCCCAGTTCATCAATGTGCTCAAGGGGCAGATGAGTGTGGTGGGCCCCCGGCCGATCGTGTGGGAGGAACTGGAGCGCTACGGCCGCGCCATGGATGAGGTGCTGTCGGTGCGTCCGGGCCTCACCGGGCTGTGGCAGGTGTCCGGCCGCAACAACCTCAGCTACGCCACCCGGGTGCGGCTGGATCTGCGCTATGCCCGCTGCCGCAATGTCTGGCTGGATCTGCGCATCATCCTGCGCACCGTGGGGGTGATCCTGCTGCCGATGGATCGCGGCGCTTACTGATCGCGGTTCTGACGGATCACGGCGCCTATTGAGGGCTGTTGGCGGCGCTCAATGCCCAGAGGGCCGTTGCCACGCCTGCGGTGGCCAGCAGCCAGAGCAGCTCGAGCCGGCGGGTGAGCTGCAGCATGCGCTCCACGCTGGCTGCGCTTGGCGGGGGGCAGCCCTCGGCCAGCAGCGGTTTGGCCTTGAGCTGGTCGCCGTAGCGGTTCCACCCCCCCAGCTGCACCCCCACGGCATGGGCATAGGCCGCCTGGGACACCCCGGCGTTGGGGGAGGGATCGGGGGCTCCATCGGCCAGGGCGCGCCGCAACAGCGGCAGGCAGCGTTGGCGCTGTGGGGTGAGCAGCGGCAGGGTGAGGGCCACCAGCCGGCAGGGCAGCCACACCAGCAGATCGTCGAGACGAGCACCCGCCGTTCCCAGCCAGCGCAGGCGGCCGCTGCGG